>JALWVW010000332.1 GCA_027079365.1 Campylobacteraceae bacterium
CGCTCGAACATTTCGCCATAGTTTCCGACCTGCTTGATCACTCTTTTGAATGCATCTTTGTCGAGTCCTACATTTGCTCCCATGGTGCCTTCGACGCCCAACAGTCTTCTTGTCTCCGGGTCACCACTGTTTTTGGCAGCGTCATCCACATTTTTGCTGGTGATGCCTTTCTCTTCCGCGGTAATGACTGAGTTGAGTATCCACTTTACAGCATTGAACCACTGATCGTCTCCTTGTCTTACTACTGGCCCAAGAGGCTCTTTGGAGATAATCTCTGGAAGAATAGTGTATTTGCTAGGATCTGCCACTTTGGTTCTGGCTGCATAGAGTCCTGACTGGTCTGTAGTGAGGATATCACATCTGCCGGAGAAGAATGCCTTATCTACCTGGTCGTTGGTGTCAAAAGTGATCGCTTTGAATTTCATGCCATTGGCACGGAAATAGTCTGCAAGGTTCATCTCCGTAGTAGTACCGGCCTGGATACAGACAGTAGCGCCATCTAGCTCTTTGGCACTTTTGATACCCAGTGATGTTGGAACCATGAAGCCTTGACCATCATAGTAGTTGACACCAGCGAAGTTGAGTCCCAATGTGGTATCTCTTGTGTTAGTCCAGGTAGTGTTTCTGGAGAGTACATCGATCTCGCCGCTCTGAAGTGCAGTAAATCTCTCTTTTGCATTCAGCGGAACATATTTTACTTTGGTAGCGTCACCGACTACCGCTGCAGCTACTGCACGACAGAAATCTACATCCAGACCTCTCCATGCGCCTTTGGAATCTGCTTCAGAAAAACCTGCAAGTCCGGTGTTCACACCACATTTGAGTACACCGGCTTTTTTGACATCATCGACAGTGCCTGCCATTGATAGTGTTGCAACCAATGCTGCTGCTGCTGAAAGTTTGAGTAATCTTTTCATTCATTTTCTCCTTGTTGGGTTTTAAGTACACTTCGAGTCTATACAAAATACCTTTAAGTATGACTTAAGATTACCCTAAAATGTTACTATTTTGCAACTTTGTGTAACAAATCTACTTCCCAGAAGAAATCGATCCAGTCATGTGCTTTTTTAAGTGTATAGTCAGCCTCTATAACAGCTGTGGGTTTATAGAAGATCGTTGCCAATTTGAATTCACAATGAGGGTATTGAGCTTTAAGCATCTTTAATACTTCCCTCAATGTCTCTCCACTGTCAATAATATCGTCTACGATCAAAACCCTTTTGGCTGTACTGAGATCAGGGATATTAAATACCTCAAGTGTATCTAACTTCTGTGTTTTATCATAATGGATAGAGTTGAGGGCAAAAAGCCTTCGTGTATCCATCCCCTGTGCCATGAAGTGCCCGAGTGTCAGCCCACCTCTGGCAACGGCCAGAAGTGTGTCGGGGTCAAAATCCTGTATTTTGTACACCAAAGCAGCAGCATCATCTACAAACTCTTCATAGCCATAATAATATTTTTCCAAAATAGCTCCTTAGCCATGTACGATAAAGACAATCAGCGAGATAAGTGCGATGAGCAGTACACCGAGATTGAGATCTTTGAATTCACCTTTTGCCAACTTGATGACAGTATAGGTCACGAAGGCTGCGGCCAGACCATTGGTGATAGAGAAAGTAAGCGGCATGACCAAAATAGCCAAAAATGCTCCTGCTGCCGTAGCGGTATCCATCTGAGCAAAATTCATGCGTCCCAGTTCTGTAAACATAAGTACACCGACTGCGACAAGTATCGGCAAGATTGCAGGCTCGGGGATCGCTTTGAAAAGGGGCAACATAAAGAGTGTCAGCACAAAGAACATCGCAGTAAAGACAGCGGTCAGTCCTGTGCGGCCACCTGCTTCTACGCCGCTGGCAGACTCTATGAATGAGGTGGTGGTAGAGACACCCAAAAGTGATCCGGCGACGGTAGCAACTGCATCTGCTTCGAGTGTTTTTTCCAATGCTTTGTCTTCCGTCGTACCATCTTGAAAAAGGTCTGCTCTAGCCCCTACTGCTGTCAGTGTGCCCAGTGTATCAAACATATCCGTGATCAAGAAGGTGATGATGACAGGAAGCAGTGTAAGTGTCAAGGCTGATCCGATATCAAGATGCATGGCGATAGGGGCTATGGACTCAGGCGCACTCAAAAAGCCTTTGGGCGCCTCTGCGATACCTGTTACCCATCCGACAATAGAAGTGATGGCAACAGCAAGGATAAAAGAGCCTTTGACGCGATAGGCATACAGTATCAATACCAGCATCAGTCCCAGCGCGCCCAGCATCACATGGGGATCAGAAAATTTCCCCAATGAGACAAAAGTGGCTTTGTTGGCTACGATCATATGCATCTCTTTGAAGCCGATAAAAGCGATAAAGGCACCGATACCCGCAGAGATGGCACGACGTAGATCCATAGGGATAGAAGTCATGATCCAGACCCTGAATTTGGTAAAGGAGAGTATGACGAAGATGATACCTGAGATAAAGACAATACCCAAAGCGGTCTGCCAGGGTATTTTCATTCCTAATACCAAACCATAGGCAAAATAGGCATTGAGTCCCATACCTACACTCATCGCTATGGGGGTATTGCCCCAGAGACCTGAAAAAAGTGTGGCCAGGATCGTGACCAGTGCTGTGGCAGTGACGACGGCACCCATGGGTAGACCGGCATCTGCCAGAATGAAGCCGTTAACTGGGACAATATACATCATGGTAAGGAAAGTAGTGAAACCTGCCATAAACTCTGTTTTGACATCGGTGCCATGCTCTTTGAGCTTGAAGCGTTCGAACATTGTGAAGCCTTTTGGAGAGAGATATTTCGAAGTGATTCGATGGGAAAAGTATAGCATTCCAAGTATTAGGGTTGAGTAAAATGAAACAGAATTGAAACAGTTTATCGTAGCAGAATTGTCAAAAGATATAACCTTGTTCTATAAAGTATTATTTTGTTTATCTAGCCATGATTATCCATCAATTCTTTTGATTAAACAGTTCTTAAAATTTGATATAAGTTTCGTAAAAATTGCTTTTATTCTTTATCCAAACTGTACTATAGTTTTATATAAGGGTTCATCCTAATGGAGCCCAACTCAAGAAGGAGAAGTGACAATGATCATCAATAAAATGTTCGATACGGCAATTATAGGTTCGGGTGTGGCAGGAAGCGCTCTGCTCTTTACACTGGCACGCTATACGGATATCAAAAATATCATACTGTTTGAAAAATATGACGAACCAGCTCAGTTAAACTCAGGCCCCAAGGCAAATTCGCAAACACTTCATATGGGCGATATAGAGACGAATTATACGCTTGAGAAAGCAAAGACAGTCAAGCACAATGCGGTTATGGTAGCCAATTATATCAGCCATTTTGGTTTTGAGGAATCAACAGGCTTCCGTAGGGATAAAATGATCCTGGCCGTAGGAGAGGATGAGATCGCAAGACTTGAAGAGCGGTATGAGGAGTTTTCTGAGCTCTATCCCTACTTCGTAAAAATGGGCAAGGAGGAGCTGGCAGAAAAAGAGCCCAAGATTATGGAGGGCAGGGAAGAGAGTGTCATGGCACTGGGCGTAGAGGGGGAGATCACTACAGTAAACTTTAAAAAACTAAGTGAAAACTTTGTGGAAATGGCATTGGATGAAGATAAAAATATTCAGATGCATTATAATGAGGAGGTCGTAACAATCAGGGAAGATGGAGATCATTTTGAAATTGTTACCAAGAATAGCTCTTTTAGGGCTAAAACTGTAGTGGCAAATGCCGGTGCTTATTCACTGCTCTTTGCACAGCATATGGGCTACGGGAAAGAGTGGGCAGTGTTGCCGATCGGCGGTAGTTTCTTCTTTACAAAGGAAAAATTGCTCAATTCCAAAGTCTACACCATGCAAAACCCCAAGTTACCTTTTGCAGCAGTCCATGCTGATCCGGATATCACAGCAGACTGGAATACCCGTTTTGGGCCTACAGCCTTCGCTTTACCCAAGTTAGAAAGGTACAGAGAGGCACATATTCGTGATCTGCTTGAGGCCATGGATATTGGCAGGGACACATTGGAAGTCTACTATGACCTACTGAGAGATAAAGTAATTCGCAAATATATCTTTACCAACTTTTTGGATGAGATTCCCTTTATTGGTAAAGGTGTTTTTGTCAAAGATGCTAAAAAGATTATACCTACGATGACAAAGAATGATCTTGTTTTTGCAGAAGGGTATGGCGGTATGCGTCCACAGATTATCGACAAAACCAATCACACCCTTATGATGGGAGAAGCCAAGCTAGTCAAGGGTGGTGCGATCTTCAATATGACGCCAAGTCCTGGTGCAAGCACTTCCTTGGCTATTGCCGAGAAAGATGCGATCCAAATCTGTGAGTTTCTAGGACAGAAGTTCGACAAGACGCGCCACGAAAAAGAGATCGTGAACAAATAAAATTAGTGGTATAATGCTCTCAAAAAGGAAGCACCATGCCATTACTAGATAGTTTTACAGTAGATCATACAAAAATGACTGCACCGGCAGTCAGAGTAGCCAAAAAAATGAGCTCCCCATCTGGTGACAAGATCACGGTATTTGACTTGAGATTTTGTGTACCCAATCAAGAGATACTTGATGAGAGAGCCATACACACACTGGAGCATCTCTTCGCCGGGTTTATGAGAGATCATCTCAACGGAAAGAATATAGAGATCATTGATATTTCGCCTATGGGGTGTCGTACAGGGTTCTATATGTCACTATTGGGAGCACCTCAGAAAAAAACTGTGGCAAAAGCATGGAAAAAAGCGATGCAGGATGTACTCAGGGTCAAATCCAAGAGAGATATTCCCGAACTGAATAAATACCAATGTGGCACCTGCAAGATGCATTCACTCAAAGGAGCACAGAAGGCAGCTTCAGATGTGCTCAAGCGGGGTATCGGCGTCATGAATAACAAAGCACTGAAATTGAGCAAAAAGAAGCTCAAAGGTGGTAATGTATGCTGATCTTGGTGCCCGTAGATGATACCAGTGGCATGCAGGCAAAAATTAGTACGCTGGCAGAGGTGAAGCAGTGGGCACTGATTGATTTTGATGAGGGGGTGGGCAGATCTGTACGATTCTTTGACGATCGGACGGAAATAGGTGAGAGCTGGATTGAATTTGTAATCCTTAAAAGTACTTTTGAAAACTATATGCCGTTTATGGAAGAGAATATGATGGTGCTTGCCGTCCGAGAAGAGGAGACATTGGAAGAAATCATCGAAGCCTTTAAATTTAAGGAACTCGATGAGGTCGGATTTTAGAGTTGTCCTTTAGCCTCTTGCTTTAAAGCCTGCTTTGCTTTTGCATAGATGAGTCAGAAAGCACTCCTCGCACTCTGGCTTGAGTGCCTTGCAATGATACCTACCAAATAATACCATAGCTTGATGGAGTAGGTGGAGGTCTGTTTTGAATTTCTTGCTCAACTCCTCTTCGCATTTGCTGGCAGTTGTAGCGCTGCTGAGCCCAAGTCGATGTGCGACACGGTAGACATGGGTATCGACTGCCATAAGGTTGGCACCAGTATACTCTATCATGACCACATTGGCCGTTTTTTGTCCTACGCCTGCGAGTGTGATGAGCTCTTTTTGTTCCAGCGGGATCTCTCCCCCGTAGTTTTCTACTACAGATTGTGCCATTTTGATCAGATTTTTGGCTTTGTTGTTAAAAAAGGAACAAGTCTTGATATGCTGCTTGACGGTATCCAAATCTGCATTTGCCAAGGCGACGGGATCCGGATAGGCTTCAAAGAGCGCTGGGGTGATGAGGTTTACTCTCTTGTCTGTGCACTGGGCTGAGAGCATGACGGAGATGAGTAACTCATAAAGATTTGCATAAGAAAGTTCTGTGACGGAGTCTGGATAATGTGCCAAAAAGAGCTGCTTAATCTCTTCTATCTCTTTGCGGGTTGCTTTTTTGATCTGTGCCATGATGCCACTCCTCTATTTGTGTGTTAATGATGTATTTAACTTGGAGAGATATACTATCACCACCTATATTAAAACTAAGGAAGTACTATAATGAAAAAAACAAAGAGTCTGCTATTGGTATTGGCGTTGGGCGCTACAATGGCGCATGCAGGAGATGTTTTGGCGACAGTCAACGGAAAGAAAGTGACCACTGAAGATGCAGAGAGGTTTATCAGAGCCTCCAATCCCCAGCAGTCTTTTACCACACTTAAAGAGAGCGATAAAAAAATTGTGACAGACAGGTTGGTGGAAAGAGTACTTTTTATCGAGGCAGCCAAAAAAGCAGAGGTAGAGAAAGAGCCTGCATTCCAAAAGGCACTCTCCATTGCCAAAGATGAGCTGATGATCAATCAATGGATGAAGGATCAGTATGATGCTACGGTGGTCAGTGACGGCGAGGCCAAAGAGTTTTACGAGAAGAACAAGGTACAGTTTAACAAGCCAGCACAAGTCAAAGCACGCCATATCCTGATCAAAGAGGATGAAGCTGCTGCGAAGAAGATCATAGAAGAACTCAAAGGTCTGAGCGGCGAGAAACTTAAAGAGAAGTTTATCGCACTGGCAAAAAGCAAATCAGAAGGCCCTACGGGACCAAAAGGCGGTGACCTGGGGTACTTTGGTGAAGGGCAGATGGTTGCACCTTTCAATAAAGCCGTATTTGCACTCAAAAAAGGAGAGATTACAAAAGCACCTGTAAAGACACAGTTTGGGTATCATGTGATCTATCTGGAGGACAAAAAAGAGGCTGCCGCATTTCCCTATGAGCAGGTCAAGCCACAGATAGTGCAAAACCTGAAGCAGGCACAGTTTAGGAAAATGCTGGAAAAGAGCGCAAAAGAACTCAAAAGCAAAGCTGATATTACGATAGAATCAGCACAGAAGTAATTACCTATTATAGATTTTTCGGCTATAATTTGATAATTTACAGAATGAAGGAAGTTTGATGAAGAGATTCATAGTACTATGTGCATTGGTGATTGCTACAGGGGTTTCAGCCAAAACGATTGCCACGGTCAACGGACACGCCATTGATGAAAGAGAGGCAAATGCCTTTCTAAAAGTGGCAACCAAAGGGAAGGTTACCTATAAAAGACTGCGCAAGAAAGATAAGGTAGCTTTGGTGGAGAGACTGGCAGTAGACAAAATGGTTCTGACAACTGCAATGAAAGAGATTGGAAAAAAAGAGCAGGAGAGTATTATTGCGGGCTTCTGGCTGAGAAAGAAAGCAGCTAAATATAAAATTAGTGACAAAGAAGTCAAAGATGCCTATAAGAAAAATAAGAAATTTTTCAAAGACAAGAAGGGCAAGACCATTCCTTTTGCAAAAGTCAAAGAGATGATCAGAAACTCTATCGCACAGAAAAAAGCTGTAGCCAAGATGATGAAAAACGCCAAGATAGTTATGAATGGTAAAGTTATCTCTGCATCCAAGGAAAAAAGCACAAAGCACACAGGCAACAAACCTCAGAGCAAAAGAGTCAGCGGAAGATACTC
This sequence comes from Campylobacteraceae bacterium, assembly GCA_027079365.1. Lineage (GTDB taxonomy): Bacteria > Campylobacterota > Campylobacteria > Campylobacterales > Sulfurovaceae > JAAXPZ01. The sequence goes on from JALWVW010000332.1 coordinate 7,468, forward strand.
GGTCTATACTGTAAAGAGTGGCAATACACTTTCTGGGATCGCCAACAAGTATGGTATGAACTCTAAGCAACTACGAAAAATGAATGGTATGAGTGCAACAGATGTGCTCAAAATAGGACAGAAACTTAAAGTTCCAGCCAAATAACAAGGAAGCACCATGTTCAGTAGAATATCAGAGTTTATCAATCCAGGTGTTGTTTCTGGAGAAGATCTTCAGAGACTCTTTGCTCATGCCAAAGAGAAAGGCTATGCTATCCCTGCGGTCAATGTGGTCGGCACAGATTCAGTCAATGCCGTCATGGAGGCAGCCAAAAAAGTCTCCTCCCCGATCATTGTGCAGTTTAGTAACGGTGGTGCTGCCTTTTATGCAGGCAAAGGGATAGAGGCAGACAAAGGCGCAGTGCTGGGGGCTATCAGCGGTGCAAAGCATGTGCATTTGCTGGCTGAAGCCTATGGCGTACCCGTAGTATTGCATACAGACCATGCGGCGAGAAAACTGCTGCCATGGATCGATGCACTTTTGGATGCGGGCGAAGCCCACTATGCACAGTATGGAAAGCCACTTTACTCCTCCCATATGATTGATCTCTCAGAGGAGCCTCTGGATCAGAATATTGCTACGTGCAAGGCCTATCTGGAGCGTATGGATAAGATAGGCATGACGCTTGAGATAGAATTGGGTGTAACAGGCGGGGAAGAGGACGGCGTGGATAATACGCACATCGATAACGCCTTGCTTTATACACAGCCAGAAGAGGTGGCTTATGCTTATGAGCAATTGAGCCAAGTCTCTGACAGATTTACGATTGCGGCTTCTTTTGGCAATGTACACGGTGTGTATAAGCCAGGCAATGTGACACTCACACCAAAAATACTTGACAATTCTCAAAAATTTATAGAAGAGAAGTTCGGCACGGATAAAAAACCTGTAGATTTTGTTTTTCATGGGGGATCTGGGTCAGAACTCTCAGATATTAGAGAAGCGATAGGCTATGGTGTGATCAAGATGAATATTGATACCGATACCCAATGGGCCTACTGGAATGGTGTCAGACGCTATGCAGACAAGTATCGTGGTTATTTGCAAGGGCAGATCGGTAACCCAGAAGGGGAAGATAAGCCCAATAAGAAATTTTACGATCCCAGAAAATGGCTAAGAGCAGGCGAAGAGTCTATGATCGCCCGACTGGAACAGGCATTTGATGATCTCAACTGTATTGGTCGTTATTAGAGATTGATATAGAGGGCAGCCATGAGGGTTACCCTCTATATTTACGGAGATTTTGTTTTAGAAGTCATCCAGATCTATGCTTGACTTGGCATAGTTGGAGACATTGCTTTCGAAGAAATTACTCTTGACATCATTCATATTGAGATGCTTGGTGACCAGTTGCTGGAGATAGGTATTGGCTGTCTCCGGAAAGATGGTATCCAGTCCTATTTTTTTGAGGCGCTCATTGGCATAGTTGTGTACGGTCTGCTGCATCAGCTCTTTAGTAACTCCCATAATCGGGAAGGTATCAAGCAGATAATTCCCATATTCAAGCTCAATATCAACAGCCTCTTCAATCATCTTGTACATGATGTCAATAGTACTGCTGTCTATACTGTTTTCTTTGCGGATGGTTCTGAAAATATTGACAAAGAGCGGCAGGTGGGTATTGAGCTCATCTCTGGCGATAAACTTGATCATATCTCTGGCACCGGGTACCTTGTCTCCCAATACATAGATGTAGCTAAACCCGAGCAGGAAGTAGATTCCCTCGAGGTTGACACTTGCCATGGCACTGGCGATCATTTTGTCCACTGAGCCACCATCAATATGTCTAGCGAACTGCTCTGCGATACGCATGTTTTTATTGTTGAGTGCAGCATCGTGCTTGTAGAGATTGAAGACCTCTTCTGAGTTTCCACAGGCATCTAGGAGCACAGCATAACTCTTGGAGTGGTTGACCTCCTGCATCATCTGCAGGGTAATGACGGACTTGAGCAGACGATTGTTGGCAAGTTGTCTGAAGTCACTGAGATATTCCTCCTGAGCAGAGTCATTGAAGCTCAGTTGTGCAAAGGTCATTTTGTAGATCCACTGCTCATTGTCCGTCAGTGCATCAAAGTTTTTCTTTTCTGTTGAGGTGTTGACTTCTGAAGGAAACCAAGTATTGGCATTCATCAGATCATAAATATTGCTGTCCCACTTGTATTTGGAGCGGTTAAAGTCAACAAATCCTGTAGGAGAACCACCAAATATCTTCTCGTCGAGGATCTCTTCACCTCTAGGGTTATAATAATGTTTTGAATCCATAAAATTTCTCCTATTTGAAATGTGCTTAAGGGATGTATTTTACTCTCCTAATGATTTAGATTGGTTGATTATATGGTAGAATACACAAAAAGAAAAAGGCATGACAGCGATGTTGCAGTTGCCCACCCCTATAGAGCAGATTCGTTTCAGCGGTGTGACGCTTTATCTCAAAAGAGATGATTTAATACATGCTGATTTTTCAGGGAACAAAGCCCGAAAATTTTATCATTACCTTGAAAATGCGTTTCCCTCTGTTACTAAACTAATCTCCTATGGCTCTTCTCAGTCTAATGCGATGTATTCGATGTCTGTATTGGCAAAAATGAAAGAGTGGGAGTTTGAGTATAGTGTGGATCATCTGTCGGAGTATTTGAGAGAGAACCCTCATGGTAATTATGCTGGAGCCATTAAAAACGGTATGCAAATCCACGTAGGTCAGGGTGCCCTCGCCCCGACAAATAAAAATACCCTATTGATGGAAGAGGGTGGCAGACAAAAAGAGGCAGAGTACGGTATTAAACTTTTGGCACAAGAGATACAGGAGTGGCAAAATAATAATAATACAAAAGCGTTAAATATCTTTCTGCCTTCTGGTACGGGAACTACGGCGCTGTTTTTGCAGAAATCATTGCATAGTGAAGGTGTTGTAGGGGTACAACACCCTACGGTGTATACCTGTCCTTGTGTTGGGGATAGTGCGTATCTGAAAAAGCAGTTTCTTGAGCTGGAAGAGGATGTGGCGTATCACCCCAGTATTGTCACTCTAGAAAAAAAGTACCATTTTGGAAAACTTTATAAAGAAAACTATAAAATTTGGTTAGAATTACGCAAGCAGACAGGGATAGAGTTTGACCTGCTGTATGATCCCCTGGGATGGCGGGTGATGCTGGCAACTCCAGAGATATTTGATAAGCCCGTGATGTATATTCATCAGGGAGGACTCCTGGGAAACGAAAGTATGCTTCCTAGATATGAGAGAAAATATCCGGAATTAAAATTGTAGGGTGCACGACACGCACCAAAATGAGGACAAAAGATGAAAATATTCTACAGCAACGATGATACCTTTGAGGCAAACTTTAACGAGCTTTTGGCACGGGGAAAGATGGATATCGAAGGCGTGACAAGCATCGTCTCTGGATTGCTCAAAGAGATACAGACTGAAGGAAACAGTGCCCTCAAAGCACAGATTGCCAAGTTTGACAGATGGGAACCTGAGGATGATGCAGCGCTTCTGGTAAGCACAGAGGATATGGCCAAAGCCTATGAAAACATAGACCCTGCACTTCGTGATGCTCTACATCTTGCCTATGACCGCATCGAAGCGTATCACCAAAAGCTGATGCCCAAGACTTGGATGGATGAAGAGGCCAACGGCACCATGCTGGGACAAAAAGTCACAGCAGTAGACAGGGCAGGGCTCTATATTCCCGGTGGGAAAGCTGCCTACCCAAGCTCACTTCTGATGAATGTCATACCTGCGCAGGTAGCAGGTGTAGAGGAGATAGTGGTCTGTACCCCGGCACCGGACAATGAACTTAATGAACTTTTACTCGCTGCTTGTCACCTCTGTAAAGTCACACAAGTCTACAGGGTAGGCGGAGCATCTGCTATCGGTGCAATGGCGTATGGTACAGAGACGATCCCCAAGGTAGATGTCATCACTGGCCCTGGCAATATCTTCGTAGCTACTGCCAAAAAGCTGGTCTATGGTGAAGTCAATATCGATATGATCGCAGGGCCTTCTGAGATCGGTATCTTGGCAGACGAGACGGCGAGAGAAGACTATCTAGCGATCGACCTTCTCAGTCAAGCTGAGCATGACGAGATGGCAAGCTCTATCCTCATCACTACAGACAGTGAACTGGCAAACAAGGTCAGTGATAAAGTCGAGGCGTTTCTAGGTACGCTAGGCCGTGAAGAGATCGCCAGAAAGTCTATCGAGGAGCGTGGTGCCATTATCGTGACCAGTACGATGGACGAGGCGATTGACCTGATGAATGAGATCGCACCAGAGCACCTGGAGGTGGTGACTGCTGACCCCATGGCATTGCTAGACAGCATCAAACATGCAGGAGCCATCTTCTTGGGTGAAAATACCCCCGAGCCTATCGGTGACTACATCGCAGGCCCCAACCATACGCTCCCTACGGG
>JALWVW010000333.1 GCA_027079365.1 Campylobacteraceae bacterium
AAGTGCATAGCCATATACGGGGTGTGCCAGTCGTTCTTTCATCGCATCCTGTACCACCTGTGGTGCTGCCAGATCCATATCTGCCACCCACAGCGGCAGAACATCCTCTCTGCCAAACTTCTCTTTGTGTCCGTCCCATTTGGAGCACTGTGTGCCTGCCCGCTCTATCGTAGTAAACGGCATAGGACTAGAATATCTCCTCTTCTTTGGTGGTCTCAATAAGGCTCACGATCAATGTATAGACATTTGCTACCACTGCGCCAATCACCAGCCCGACAGCAAGACTATCTGCATGATAGAACTTCATTGCAAAAAATGCAGGGATCAAATGCAGGTCTGCCACCAACGAACCGGCCAGAAGCTCAGCAGAGAGAATATTTCTTACTCCGATCTTAAGTACAGTAGAGACCATATTGATACTGCCTGCCAAAAAGAGCGCAAAGAGAGAGTCCTCATAGAGAAACCCCACACTCGTCGTCAAACTCATCAATGTAAAAAAGATATAAAATACTTTACCCCATCGCATCTTTTGCCTCCAAATTTTAATTTCCTAGAACCTATTGGTGCACCATAGCTCCCAAGCATAGATGCGCAGCACACACCCTGCAAATCTCCTAGAGTGTACCCTGCTCATATTGGGCACGCATCTTCTCTTTCTCTTTCTCTCTTTTGAGCTTTTCTGCCTCTTTGGCTCGGAAGCCTTTTACATCAAAGCCAAGCCACAGAAGAATAGGAGAGGCAACAAAAATAGAGGAGTAGGTACCCACTATAATACCTACAAGCAGCGTGAAGCTAAAGCCATGGATGATCTCCCCACCAAAGAAATCCAGTGTAAAGACCACGAAAAATGTCGTCAGTGAAGTCAGTACTGTCCGCGACAGTGTTCGGGTGACCGATTCATTGATGATTCCGGTAAGATCCGGATTTTTGATCCCCCTGATGCCTTCACGAATACGGTCAAAGACAATAATGGTATCGTTTAGCGAGTACCCCAGCAGTGTCAGCAGTGCTGCCAGGATATCCAGATTGACCTCCACATTGAAAAGTATGATCGCACCACTAGCAATACTTACATCGTGCACCAGCGCCAATACTGATGCCGCAGCAAATCGCCACTCAAAGCGCACTGAGACATAAACCAGGATACCAAGGATAGCCAACACCATCGCCATCAGCCCTTTGTTTCTGAACTCTGCACCGATACTGGCACCGACGATATCGACCCGTCGTATCTCCAGCTTTCCTGTATCTTTCAGCAGACCGCTGACCTCCTCACCGATATCCTTATTGACAGAGGAAGGACTGCTCTTGATCCGTATGACTACCTCATCCTCGCCGCCAAAATAGGTTACATTGGCATTTTTATAAAGAGGGTTTTGCTTGAGATCCTCTCGGATCTTGGCAATAGGTGCCTTCTTGTCATATTTGACCTGTATCAGTGTACCTCCGGCAAAGTCGATACCGTAGTTAAATCCTTTGGTGGCCAAAAGCCCCCAGGACAACAGTACCAACACGATAGAAAGTATACCGAACTTCCTGCTCATTCCCATCAGATTGATTGGTTTTTTATAATTAAACAGTTCCATATGCGCTCCTACACCTTGATCCCAAACCAGCGACCCAGTTTGCTCTTGTTGATCTTAGGAAGCAGCATCTCATAAATGCCGTGCGTTCCCAGGATCGCTGTCAGCATTGAGGCCAGAATACCGATACTCATGGTCAATGCAAAGCCTTTGACTGGCCCTGTGCCATAGGCATAAAGCACTACCGCAGAGATCAGCGTAGTGACATTCGCATCCCAGATTGCCGTGAAAGCATTGCTATAGCCATCCTCGATTGCTTTGGCCACAGATTTCCCTTCCCTCAGGAGTTCGCGTATCCGTTCGGTGATAATCACATTGGCATCGACTGCCATACCCACTGTCAGAACAATACCTGCCATACCTGGCAGCGTCAGTGTCGCACCAAAGAGTGACATGATCGCCAAGATCAGAAAGAGGTTGGCGACCAGTGCCACATCAGCGATCACACCAGCATAGCCATAATAGAGTACCATAAAGATAAAGACCAATACGAATCCAAGCATCAAAGCAAATTTACTCGCTGCGATACTATCCGCTCCGAGGCTCGGTCCCACACTGCGCTGCTCCTCGACATAGACTGGTGCCAAGAGCGCACCTGAACGCAGTGCGATCGCGACATCTCTGGTCTCGTTCACTGTAAAATTACCCGATATCTGTCCGCGACCGCCACCGATACGCTCATTGATATGCGGTGCCGAATAGACCTTGTTATCCAAGACGATTGCCATCCTGGCTCTTGTTTTGTATGCCTCTCCAGAAAAATCTCCAAATATCTTGGCACCTTCGCCATTGAGTGTAAAGGTGATAATCGGCTGGTTATTCTTGTCAAACACCGCCTTGGCATCGGTGAGCATAGAGCCATCCAAGATCGGTATCTCTTTGAGAAGATACTTCTCGTCGGTCTTCACATCAGGCAAGATGACATCTCTATACTTCTTTGCCTCTGCTGCACTCATGGTCATCACTCTGGCTGCCCTGTCTTCATCGACTGCCATCATCTGAAGGTGCGCTGCTCTGGCGATCAACTCTTTGATCCGCTTCTCATCCTCTTTGGTTTTGATACCAGGTACCTCGACAAGGATCTTGTCTTCACCCTGCTTGGCTACTGTCGGCTCTGCCAGACCAAACTGATCCAGACGGTTTCGTATCGTATCTACCGCCTGAGAGATAGCATTCTTTTTGGTTCTTTCTGCCTCTTCTGGTGTGATTGCGATCGAAAATTCCGAATCATTACGCACGATCGTCTCCCCTTTCAGGTCATCCGTCAGCCATTTTTTGATCTTCTCATACTCATCACTGTCCAGGGCATTGAATCTCACCTCATTGGTTTCAGTGTCTATGTGCAGATTGTCCACTACCGCATCATTTTCATCCAGTATATACTTGACCGTCCCTGCGATAGACTTGATCCGGGAAACCACCGCTTCTTCTGTCTTGACACCCAAAAGCATATGCAGTCCGCCCTGAAGATCCAGTCCGAGTGTGATTTTTTTGCCGCTGTCACTGTTGGTTAGTGTAGGCAACGAAAATACCACACCAAAAATAAATGCAAATACAAACAGTACTACACGGTAGTTAAGTCTACTTAACATGCCTGTTGATCCTTTGATACACTATTGAATTAATCTATTTTACGTGCCACAAAGGCACGATCGAGCTTGACTGTTGCGGTATCGCTCAGCTTGATTTTGATAAAATCCTCTTCTGTCTTGATCACTTCGGCAAAAAGTCCGCCATTGGTGACGATTTTGTCTCCTTTTTTGAGAGACTCCAACATCTCCTTGTGGGCCTTTTGCTGCTTCTGTTGTGGTCTGATAATAAGAAAATAGAAAATTGCAAAAAGCAAGATCAGTGGTAAAAATTGTGCCATACCTTGTGACATAGGAATCCTTTGAAGTTTAAAATTGGAAAATATTTTACCACTTATAGTATAACAGCGGGCTTTTTCATCGCAGTGCTTGGCTCTATGTACCTTTATTT
>JALWVW010000334.1 GCA_027079365.1 Campylobacteraceae bacterium
ACCTTGTCGAGTACCTTGGTGCCCATAAAGCTTTTGCTTACATCTTTGGCTATGGCTAACATTTATACCAAATCCTTCAGTCTGAACTCATAATTGTATGCATCGGTATGGCAGACATCAAAGCACCTGCCACACATCGTGCAGTCTCCATTGATAACCAGCTGCTTCTCTACCCCTTTTTCTGCGCGTTCTTTATCATGCTTAGGCTTGATAAATTCCAGTACATGGTCTTCGAAGCAGGCATTGAGGCAGGCACCACAGTGGTCACATTTGTTCATATCCCATTGTACTTTTGTCATGCTGACCCAACCTAGCATATTATAAGTAGTTCCTACAGGACAGATATATTTGCACCAGGCTCTTCTGGAGTAGAATATCTCAATACCAAGTACAACGAGCACCCAGATCAATGCCAGACTCCATCCATAGGTGATCGCTCGGCTGAGATAGCCAATAGGGTTGATGATCTCAAAAACAAGGTAGCTGTCAATCGCAGCAGCCACAAGGAAAATAGCCCAGAAGATAAAGCGTATGTTGGGATTGAACTTGTGTTCTTTGATGATTTTTTTTCGTATAAGTATCTGGTGGATACGCTCTCCTATCTCGCTGAGAAGTCCGTAGGGGCAAACCCAAGAGCAATAAGCCTTTCCTCCTACAAGAAAATAAAAAACGATCAGTGTGACACTTCCAATAATCACATTAATATGAAAATGATGTTCCGCCGCAAAGATCTCAAGTGCCGTAAAAGGATCGATCAAATGGAAGCCGAAAAGTCTTGAGCCATTGAGTGTTCCTTCGAGCAGCTGTATATCAATGTGAAATGAAAGAAAAAAGAGCAGGTTAATTACAAAAATACTCAACCATCTCCATGCTCTAATGGTTAGCCTAAACTTGCCTTCTTTTGTTCTGTAGTGCAGTGTACTCAGCAGAGAGGCGTTGACGATCTCTCTGATGCTGCTGTTATATCTATCCATCTCTTATCCTTTTGTGGCTTACTGAGCCTGGTATGCTTTCAGCTTCTCTTCAAAGGTTCCTATCTCATCAGCGAGTGCCTTTAGTTGTGCTTCATCCATCTTGCTGAGTAGCCCGTACATGACATAATTCTTTCTCTTGCCTGATTTGAAGTCAGTCAATGCCTGATGTATTTTTTCGGCACTGTCACCAATAAGCTTAGGACCGATAATACCTCCACCATTGACACCATGGCAAGAGGCGCACTTCTGTTTGTAGAGTGAACTTACTTTGAAGGCAGCCATATTTCCTGCTTTGCTTTTTAGTGCTGCGAGTTTGTCGTCAAGCTCTTTTTTCTTTTTGGCCTGCTCTTTTTCTACCTCTTCATTTGATGCTGTTTCTATTTTCTGCTGTGTTTTTATGACATCGTTGCCCAAGTTTACTTTTACTTGTGACTTGGCAATGACCTTCTCGATCTCATTAATTTTATCTACGGTACTGTCTGACTGATAGACCACAAAGGCTGCGCCTACTGCCAAAAGTGTTGCGATTGCCGCTATGATATGTCTCATTATCGTTTACTCCTCATCTCTTTGATTTCTTTGTTGAATCTCTCGATCTCTTTGGCGATAGACTGTAATCTCTGGTCGTCAATACGATTTACCAGCTGTTTCATCAGTGGATTTTTCTTCTCTCCAGTTTTGAATGCCTGGATCTGCTTGAAGATAAATGTAGCATTTTTATCCAGCAGTGCAGGACCTATGACACCATTGGCATAATCATCATGGCAGGCTGAGCAGAGTAGACGATAATCAGGACTTAACTGCTGCACCATAAGAGTGATCTGCACTCTTTCGTAGGGAGATCGGATATCTCTGTAAGCATCGAGTTTGGTTCTGACTTTGGAGGTTTCTGTATTGTATTGACCTGACTCTTTGTCTGTTTTTTTGTTGTAGGAGTAGTAAAACTGTCCACTGTTCTCTTTGCTCTTTGACGCTTTTTTTGCTGTTTTGACTACATCTTCTGTGACCACTATTTTGCCAGGACTGTTGACTGTTTGTGCCTCTAGTTTTTTTGTGTCTTCTCCGCACCCTCCCAAAAATAACAGTAGGGTACCCAATGAAAAGAGCAATGGTTTTTTAAGCATTCTTTGTTCCTTTTTTCTTTTTATATACTTCAGCATAGGTGGCATGTGGAAGAATCTGCAGAACCTTGGTCGGGCACAACTCTACGCAGGCACCACAGCCTACACAGGCGTCTCGTATCTCTGGAAAGAGCCCACCGTTCTTGTCTACCATACCGATAGCTGCACTGGGATCAGGAGTAAAAGGGCAGAGGTCTGCACAGAGACTGCAGCTTTTTCCTTCTTGGTCACTCAGCTTTTGTAGAAGTGTTTTTTGCAACATGACTTTTTCTGGATCGTTATCGTTGGGCACTACTTTTCTATTGTGCCGTTCTGATTCAGAGATCACAGCAGTATGGTCATAGATCCTTCCGATCATCTCCTGGGTCACTTTTGTACCTTCCAGGGCAAGACAGGCACTTTCGTTGACGACGATAGCCATGCCCATATGGACATTCTCAATGACATTGGATTCGTGATCAAGTGCCCCTGTAGGACAGGCAAGCACACAGGGGAAGGCCTCACAGAGGTAGCATCCTCTTTCCAGAGGATCTATATAGGCTGTCCCTATACCGGCTTTACCGTCGATATCTTCCAGCTTGATGGCATCATAAGGGCAGACTTGAAGACACTGTCCGCATTTGATACACATTGTAAGATATTTCTTCTCCTCTACAGCACCCGGGGGTCGCAGTCTTGATATTTCTGGTTTGAAATCCTTTGCTACCCATATGCCTCCGGCAGCTGCCAAGCCTAGGACACCGAGTCCGGTTGCCTGCTTTATGAATTGTCGTCTTTTCTTCTCTTGCATTATACCTCTCCTTCATGCATTTTGGGATGCTTGTCACTCAAGAGCAGTACCGGCTCAGAAAACGGTGCCAGCTTTGCCAGGAAATTCAATATAGAGATCACAGGTGACCCATAAAAGAATTTGATATTGGGATTAAGCAACCATACTTTGTCTGCATAGGCAAAATAATTATAGGGCCCATCACCTACACCGTCATTGTTCTTGTCAAACCCTTCATAATCATCCCAGTAATTGCCGTCAAATTTATTTTCTGTTACCTTGGTATTGTAGGAATCATTGATCACATTTTCTATATTGCCCTTGAAGGTATTGTTGGTAAACTGGTTATGTAGACTGAGCGAGTGAAAGTGTATGCCTTCGCTGTTGTAGATCACTTTATTGTCCGCGATAATATTGACGGTACCGGGCTCATAGGGGGACCGATCGATAAACAATCCTCTGGCACAGTAGATGATCGTGTTGTTCTTCAATACAAAATTGCTGGCATCTTTTAACCCGATACCTAGCCCGGTGGTGCCCAGAGAATTTTGTATAAGATTGCCTGTGGCAGTTGTATCCTGGGAATACATAAAAAAGATGCCTACGGAGTTATGTTTATAGGCATTGTTCTTCACGATATTTTTACCCGTATACATAAAGTGCAAAGCATACCTTCCGTATTCGCCCAGGTTGTTCTCTATCAGGTTTCCGTGGGAGTACCATACGACAAAATCACGCGATTTGTAGAGGTGATTGTTGCTCAGGTGATTGTCATTGCTGTACCACAATCGTACTCCATCACCTCTGAGACCAAGATCAAAAGGCTTGGACTCAATATAGTTTCCGATAATCTTTGATCGGCTTATCTGTTCCATGTCGATACCGAAAAGACAGTCGATGATCTTGCAGTTTTTGATGGTGATTTGTTCTGCTTTCTTTAGTGCCACACCTGCATCCACTCGTTCATGCTCTGCACCACTGTGTCTGATGGTGACATTTTCCACTGTCACACCCGAAGCGGTAATGGTAATCACTGTCCCCTTGCCATCACCCTCGATGATCGCTCGCTGGTCTTTGCCGTCAAGGATCAATGGCTTGTTGATCACGATATTACCACGATAGACACCTGCGGGTAATGCCAGGCGTGAACCTGCCTTTGCCTGATCAATAGCCTCCTGCAGTACATTGTTTGCACTAAGCAAACTTGACAGTAACAGAAGAGAGGCTGCGATCGTCTTTATCATATTAGGCTGCTAGTTCGTTTTTTTGATATTTGCGTTTTGCTGCCAATGCCAAAATACTCAAGATACTGATCGCTACCAAAAGCCAAAAGCCTAGACTGGGGTAGGAGTGTGTGGTAAACTGTGCCACTTTGCCATCTCCGAATACTGTAGGCGTGAATGGCTTGATCTTGAAGGCTCCCCAGGCGTGCATATGGTGTCCGAACCAATAGAGCCAGTAGGAGTAAAATCCTATAAAGATCAAAGGCAAAGAGACAGGAACGAGCATCAACAGGTTAAATATCCTGTGGTTATACAGAAGGAACATGGCAAAGATCCATGCGACAAAAATAAGCGCATAGGGTGCCAACATGCGAAGATACGGTGCCCCTCTCTCCATAGGGTCCATCCCTATATAGTGGTTGATGGTATTCATCTCATGCACATCACCGCTAAATCCATCAAAGTGATAGAATACAGGGATACCCTCGGGAAAAGCATCTTTGGGGTAATTTGGGGCTTCCAGTGAGACATACCAGATAGGGGCAGTGACCACATTGAGCTCCATATCGTCTGCAAGCATTTTTGATAAATTGTTGGCATCTTCCTTGGGGATGTTTGGAGAAACATATTTTCCTTTCTGGAAAAAATCCCATGCTTTTATGGTAAGCGGAGAGATCTGTGCTGCTTTTCCCTCTCTTCCCATTTCCACGACATTGTGTGTCAGTACTGCCGGTACGACGAACCAATAGAGCAGAATGCCCAGTGCCAACAGTGCAAACAGTTTTGATTTTGCCAGTGAACTCATTTTTGTCCTTTTTTGTATGAGGTAGTGTAAAAAACGCTTAGCGTTCTTTAGACTAGCTATAGAGGTTCGGATTATATACCAAACAGTGTTATGGTAGCTTGATATGCATCAAAAACATGAAATTATAATATAAATAATTTGAAGTTATACCATACGCAAGGGAGATCGACTTCCCTTGTGTGCGTATGATGCCCTAGAATAGGTTTGCGTTTGCGTCGATCCATTTGAGATATTCGATGATATCGTCTGTCTGCTCTTTGGTCATACCTTGGTTAGGCATACGGAGGTTGAAGTAGTTGATCATGGACTTGATGTAGTCATCATCATACATTTTTTCAGGATGCATGATCCACTGTTCTGCCCACTTCTCACCATTTTCATGACGCTGTAGTACACCAGTGAGGTCTGGACCGGAAGATACTTTTCCAATAACATGACATCCGTTACATCCACCCTCTTTATAGGCTTCTTCACCGCGTTTTGCTGCTGCATTCATTGGTTTGGCTACTTTTTTGACCAAGAGGTCTTTCGCCCTGATACCAACATCGGCTGTTTTTACCATATACTGCCAAATCATATTTTCAAAGAGAATGGCTTTATCCATATTGCCAGCTTTGACTGCCTCATCAGATTTGGCTTTTTCTCCAGCAATCTTACCATACTGATCGAGTGCATCAGTCACAAGATTTTTCACTGTCGGATACTTCTCATAGTGGTTCTCTTTGAGGAACTTCACTACACTCTGGATGACTTTATCTGTCGCATCATTCACTGCTACAGTCTGGTCATACTCTTTTTTGAGCTGCTCTGGAGTCATGGATGCTATTTTGAGTTTCTTGGCTGCTGTGTACTTCTTGTTGGGGTCTTTCACCATCAGGTAACCCATCATCTCCAAGTGTAGTGCAGAACAGAACTCTGTACAATAATAGGGGAATACACCTTCTCTGTCAGCTTTAAATGTCAAGGCAACTGTTTTGCCAGGCTCCAGTGAGGCATGCACATTGTATTGGTCTACAGTAAATCCGTGTGTCTCATCTTCTGCTCTCTCCAGGTTCGTCAGGTAGAAAGTGACTGTATCGCCTTTGTTGACCGTCACATGCTCTGGATTGATGTGTGATCTGACCATGGTGCCGTAGACATAGACATGGTTGCCCTTGCGTACGATCTTCTCTTGACCTGCCAGTGTTTTACCCTCGTGGATCTTTCCTGTGAAGGGATTGGTACCCATTTTGTATCGTACACTATGCTTGATCTTTTCGGCACGGATCGCAACAGCCTGGTGAGGCTCGCCCAGTGGGATCGGCATATCATACAGCAACTGCATTTTTTTGCCGCGAACATCGATGAGCTGGTGGTTTTGTGGATGCAACGGACCGATCTCGTTGAATCTGTCAATGGCAAGCTTGTTCAGTGCAATGATATATTCTCCCTGAGGATCCTCTGTTTTTCCTTCCATACCACAAAGGTGACCGATATTGTAGTTAACATTTTGTCTGTCTACTACTTTACAGGTATGGTAGTTCCATTTTACTACTTGCGAATCTACATAGAGTGAGGTAAAGATTTCGCCTTTATCTTTCCAGTTTTTACCAAACTGGTTGTGTAATGGCCCAAGTCCCAACTCTGCTTGACAAGACATGGTTTTTTTCATATCGAGAATAGGAATACCATAGGGATCTTTCCCTACATACTCTTTATTTTTGACTGCATTCATAATCTTGGCAAAGTCATAGACTGTGGCATGGGTATCTAGTTTGCCACATACGACAATGTTTTTACCATCAGGAGAGACATCAACACCGTGGGGTGATTTTGGCTCTGGGATCAAGAAGAGACAATCATTTTTAATGGCTACATCCATTGGCACGACGCGTGCACCGTTGATGATCTTCACATTTTTGTCATCCTTGGCAAGCTCTGCCAGTTTTTTCCAGTTGTAAACATGCAAGAAGTCTGTATCGTTTCGTGAACATCCTGCCTCAAATGGTGGAAGTCCTTTTTCGATACCTCCTGTATACATCTCTGAGTTGAATGAGTTGGTAAATCCCCAGCCATAGCTAACTTCTTTACCTGCATCAGAGAGATCCTGCATGTAGGGAGGCATTTCTATGGTAAATGATTTTTCAGGATGAATTTTACCCTCTTTGTTATCAAAAGACCAGACAGTGACACCACCGCGATAGGTCTCTTTATACTCTTCCATGGGGTGGTAATTGTTGTCTAGAGGTGCACCGTATTGACATGCCTCCAGAATATACTTGGAATCTGGTGTGAAAAATGCACCACCATGATCTGATTTGAAGACAGGGTTGACTACGATTTGCTTGGTAACCATGTCATTGAGATCAATGACTGCTATTCTTGGATTGGCTTTGTCATTGATGACCAGCCATTTACCGTCATATTTACCATCCGTCTCGGAGATCGCCGGGTGGTGTGTGTCACCCCAGGTGATGGATTTTCCACGGATATTACCCTGGGCGAGTACCTTCTTGGTATCATCATCGTATCCCCATCCCTGCCAAGGCTCTGGCGTAAAGACAGCGATATACTTGAGTATTCTCATGGATGGCACACCATACACAATCATCTGTCCGGACTGTCCACCTGAGCTAAATACCAGGTATTTGTCTCGTCCGCCGCTGGGGGTATAGGTTTTTGCCGCTGCCAACAGGTCAGTCTGCGTCAAGCCACGCTCTTTCATCACTTTATCCAGGGCACTTGCACCAAACAGTGTCGAGACACTCAGGGCAGTACCGAGCATAAGAGATGCGAATTTGCTAGGTCTGTAATTCATTTTTCCTCCTTAATGTGTTTGAGAGATTGGCTGGGAACTATTCCTTTACCTAATACTCAACATAAGAATTATAATGTAACGGGGGCACTAAAAATATGACTTAGGTCAAATTATCAAAGAAAATGTCTCACTTTGATCAAGGAAGCAGATGTTTGAGCTCTCTTTTGAGATCCTTAAGGTGCTGGGTGAGTGCCGTGAGCACTTCCAGTGCATCAATAATCGCATCTTCTCTTTTGTAAATATCTGCCCTTTCCTTCTCCTGCATGCTGTCTACCAGTGAAATCAGGAGCGCAATATTGCGCTCTACAATCTCTAGAGCCTGAATGGAGTTTTCTGTAGAGGTAGTGGCTATTTTGAGTGAGTGGTCGATATGTGCTACCAGTGTATTGAAGTTATAGGAGGCAGCATCCAAATCATTGTTGTGGCTATGGACAGTGATGGGCTGGAGTCCCTCGATGGAAGATTTTTCAATGAGGCGATCAGAGGTGCGGGTAAACTTTTGTATAAAACGGATGATGGCATCTACCTGGGAGAAGATATAGATCAGGAGTAGAATGAGCAGCGCAAAAAGAGCATATTGGAGTATCCTGTATTGCTGCATTTGTATTTCATAGTGAGATTTCATATCCTTGGTCTGCTTGTTGAATGCGACCACAAGCTCCATATTTTTTTTGTATATTTCATTGACAGACTTATCCAAAATTAAAATACTGTAGGGGACATTGCCTATGTAGACATATTTAAATTCATTGAGCAGTTTAAAGAATTCATAGCTCAGCTTTTCGATACGGGGTATCTTTTTGTCGAGAAGCTCAGTATTTTTTAAGAATTCGTACCTGTGCATATCGATACTCTTCGGGAATTCTTTCTTGTAGCGATGGGTATAAAAAACTGATTTTGCAATCTCCTGGAGGTGCGACTTTTGGGTACCCATAAGTGCAAGCCTTCGGGCAAAATCCTGGTCTCTGTGAGAGATGAGATTAGTAAGAAATATGAGTATGATGGAGACCATCAAAATAAAAAAACCCACTATTTTTATGCGTTTCATAGCTGCTCCTTGTAGATATGCTTCAGTCTCTCATCATCTCTGATGATAATCTCTCTATGATCGATAGTGATAATCTCATCTCGTTTAAGCCGGTTCAATACTCGTGACAGTGTGGCAGGCTGAATATGCAGCATCAGTGAGACATCATAGCGTTTAAGTCGGTTAAACATAGAGAGGTCTTTGTCAAGCATCATGGCCACTTTGGATACGGAGTCCAGTACAAATTCCCGATTGATAATCTCCTGCAACTGCTTGGACTGTCGTATGATCTCGCTACCGATCTGTCTACTTAGCAGCGCAGTATCCAAAAAATGTCTTTTGAACCGAGCATAGTCTATGTAGAGTATCTCTGCCTCCTCTTCTATGGCAATATTGGCATAGGAGAGGAGTGTATCACTGGAGAGTGAGGAGATTTCGGAGAGGAGTGATCCGGGATAGGTATGGTAGAGAAATATCTCATTGTCATGCTTGTCTATTTTGTAGGACTTTGCCAATCCTTCGATAAGAAAGAGCAATGTATTGGAGGTACTGTTTTCATAATGGAGTATATAGTCTTTGGGGTGCTTTTTGCAGTAGGATAAGGAGGCAAGCAGATCTATCTGCTCTGTTTTCAGAGAGTGAAAAAATGTCAGAGACTGAATGGTCTGTTGCA
The DNA here is from genome assembly GCA_027079365.1 of Campylobacteraceae bacterium. Classification (GTDB taxonomy): domain Bacteria; phylum Campylobacterota; class Campylobacteria; order Campylobacterales; family Sulfurovaceae; genus JAAXPZ01. The sequence continues at coordinate 9,390 of JALWVW010000334.1, forward strand.
GCATTAGCCAACTCTAAGATCAGTATCGGCCTCAAGCTCCAGAACCTTCCATGGAAGTCCCTGTACCATGAGCTCTTCCATGAAGGGGTCAGGGTCAAACTGTTCCATGTTGAATACGCCGTCACCCTGCCATTTTCCCTCAAGCATTAGCTTGGCACCGATCATGGCGGGTACGCCCGTGGTGTAGCTGACTGCCTGGCTCATCACCTCTGCGTAACACTGCTCGTGGTCGCTGACCTGATAGATATAGAGCGTCTTGGGTTTTCCGTCTTTGATACCTTTGGCGAAGATGCCTATATTGGTTTTGCCCGTGGTTCTCTCTCCTAAGCTGGCAGGATCAGGAAGCATGGTGGAGAGAAACTCGATGGGGATGATCTTTTCTCCCTTGTGTTCTATGGGTTTAATTCCCAACATGCCGATGTTTTCCAAACATTTCATATGGGTGAGATAGCTCTCGCCAAAGGTCATGAAAAAACGGATACGCTTGAGCCCTTTGATATACTTGACCAGTGACTCCATCTCTTCATGGTAGAGCAGGTAGCTGTCTTTAGGGCCTATTTCAGGATAATCCCAGACCTGCTTGATCTCCATAGGCTCTGTTTCGATCCAGGTACCATTTTCCCAGTAGCGCCCTTTTGCAGACACTTCTCTAAGGTTGATCTCCGGATTAAAATTGGTAGCGAAAGGATAGCCATGATCCCCTGCATTACAATCGAGGATATCGATGGTATAAATCTCGTCAAGATAATGCTTTTGGGCATAGGCGCAGAAGACATTGGTCACACCGGGATCAAAGCCGGAGCCCAACAGACCCATAATGCCGGCATTTTGGAACTGTTCATGTTTTGCCCACTGCTCTTTGTACTCGAATTTGGCAGTATCAGGATGCTCGTAGTTGGCAGTATCGAGATAGTCTACCCCCGTTTGTATGCAGGCTTCCATGATGGCAAGATCCTGGTAGGGCAGGGCGACATTGATGACGATATCTGCCTTGATGTGTCGGATTAGGTCAACCAGTTCACTGACAGAGTCTGCATCGATACGGGTAGTGTAGAGCTGGATGCCAGTCTTCTCCTTGACATTGGCGGCAATCTGATCACATTTGCTGACGGTACGGCTGGCAAGAATAATCTTGCCAAACACCTTGCTGTTCATGGCACATTTGAATGCCACTACACTGCCTACGCCACCTGCACCGATAATCAGTGTTTTTTTCTCCATGTCAACGCCTCCAAAAGTTCTCTTGACAGTATAGGGCAATTAGAATAAAAAACAAAAACAGCTATTATTATATTAATTACTATGAAGTTTAATTTTTTTTTGGTTATACTGTGCAAAATTGTATGAAAGGATACGCAAATGAAAAAACTTTTTTTATTACTGCTGACCTCTTTGTCGCTGTTCGCAGCAGACCATAACCTCTATAACCACTCTCTCTTTATTGCCGGAGGATACGCGGTCAACTCCTCAGAGACGCGACTGGACAATGAATTCTCTTGGGCTTTAAAATATAATTACAATAGAAGTACAGTTGAGGGAAGTGTGGATATTGATGCGGTGCAGTTGGCTTTTGACTACAGCGGAGATACCACCTATCAGAATCCTTCCAAAAGTATTGTAGATGGGAAAACCAATGTCTACAGATTGGGGATCAATGCCCTTTGGTATATGGAGAATGACTCTGATTTTACCCCCTATCTCCTTCTCGGCGCAGGTGTGCAGTTTTTTGAGGAAGCAGCAGCCGAGGATAGCAACAATGCATTCTTTGCATCCGTTGGTGCAGGCGTAGAGTATCAGTTGAGAGGGGATTTTTCTGTCGTTGCTGAAGGAAAAGCGCTCTTTGCCGGAGATGACAGTAGTTATTTTCTGGGTACAGTAGGGGTGAAATACAGCTTTGGTCAGAACTACTGATCTTTGTGGCATAATTTAGGATTAAGCCATTAGCCTTTTTTGGCTACACTTTCCTAAAAAAAGGCATACTTCTTGGAAGATATTCTTACCTCACTCTCTACCTACGGTTATATTATTTTGGCATTTTACTCTTTTGGGGGCGGGATGGTGGCACTGATTGGTGCAGGAATACTCTCCTCTATGGGAAAGATGGATATTGGTACCTCTATCATGATTGCCACAGTGGCGAATTTCATTGGTGATACGGTGCTATTCTACCTTTCGCAGACCAATAAAAAAGAGGTGA
>JALWVW010000335.1 GCA_027079365.1 Campylobacteraceae bacterium
ATGAAGTTGTTCTCTCACGGGCAGGTGAGGACAAGCAGTCTTCAGCCTATTGGGGCACCTATAGGGCGCTACTTGCAAATATCATGGAGGGTCTGGACAAAGGTTTCAAGAAATCTTTGGAGATCAACGGTGTAGGCTACAGGGCGGCTGTCAATGGTAAAATACTTGAACTTCAACTTGGTTTCTCTCATCCGATCAACTTTGAGATCCCTGAGGGTATCACTGTTGCCGTAGAGAAAAACCTTATCCATATCAGTGGAATAGATAAGCAGGTTGTGGGTCAAGTCGCAGCCGAGATCAGAGCGTTCAGACCACCAGAGCCTTATAAAGGCAAAGGCGTGAAGTATACTGATGAGACAATCATCAGAAAAGCCGGTAAAACAGCGAGTTAAGGAGCCTAAATGTTAAAAAGTATTCAAAAAAGAAAGAATAGAGTCGCTGCTCAACGAAAGAAAAGAGTCAGAGCAAAGATTCATGGTACAGCAGCGCTTCCGAGACTTACTGTTTTCAGATCGAACAAGCATTTTTATGCACAGGCGGTCAATGATGACATGGGAACTACTATAGCGCATGCTGATGGTAGAAAACTTGGTCTTAGAGCAACGAAAGAAGATGTCAAGAAAGTAGCTATAGATATGGCAGAAAAACTTAAAGCGGCAAATGTAGAGTCTGTTGTCTTTGACAGAAATGGTTACCTCTATCATGGTATTGTAGCGTCATTCGCGGATGCACTTAGAGAATCCGGCATCAAGTTTTAAGGGAAGCTAAATGGAAAATATAAACAGAGAAGACTTCGAAGAAGCAATCGTAAATATTGGCCGTGTGACCAAAGTCGTCAAGGGTGGTAGAAGATTTAGATTTACTGCATTGGTCGTTGTCGGTGACAAGAATGGTACAGTAGGGTATGGTTTTGGTAAAGCAAAAGAGGTACCTGATGCGATCAAAAAAGCAGTAGATGATGCCTTTAAGCAGCTTGTAAAGGTGAACATTAAGGGGACAACGATTGCCCATGATATCGAGCATAAATTCAAAGCAAGTCGTATCATTCTTAAGCCAGCCAGTGAGGGTACAGGTACCATAGCAGGTGGTGCGGCAAGACCAGTGATCGAATTGGCAGGTATTAAAGATGTGATCGCCAAATCAATTGGATCTAACAATCCAAACAACCTAGTAAGATGTACTATAGAAGCACTTACTAGAATTAAAGGTTAAGGAGCAGTTATGGGTTTGCATAATTTACAGCCGGCGCCAGGCTCTACTCGCAATAGAAAAAGAGTAGGTCGTGGTCAAGGTTCAGGCACAGGCAAGACAGCCGGACGCGGTAATAAGGGTCAGAAAGCAAGATCTGGTTATAGCCAGAAAAGAGGCTTCGAAGGCGGTCAGATGCCATTGATCAAAAGGGTTCCGAAGGTAGGATTTACATCAAGAGTCATCAAGCCATATGTCATTAATGTGGAGAAGATCAAGGCAGTGGCAGCACTGGAAGAGATCACACTCGAAAGTATCGCTTCTGTTCATAAGCTTGCCAAGACAGTAAAGCGGGTGAAATTGATTGGTGCCAGTGCAAAAGGATTGGCTTCCAAGATCAAAGACGACGCAGTAACCACAAGCGGTAACTAAAGATGGGAAATGCGCTAACTCAAAAAATCCTTATTACTTTGGGCTTCCTTTTTGCCTATAGAGTTTTAGCCTATATCCCTGTTCCAGGCGTTGACCTGGATGTGATCAAAAGCTTTTTTGATCAAAACTCAAATAACGGTTTGGGCCTAGCCAATATGTTTAGTGGCGGTGCCGTAAAACGATTTAGTGTTATCTCTCTGGGGGTTATGCCTTACATTACAGCTTCTATCGTGATGGAACTACTTGCGGCAACCTTCCCTGCACTTGGACAGATGAAAAAAGAGCGCGACGGTATGCAGAAATATATGCAGATTATCCGATATTTTACTATCTTTATTACTGTTGTGCAAGCAATTGGTGTCTCTATCGGACTTCGTTCTATGGGTTCTGGTGGACAAGGTGCGATCATGATAGATCAGACGACCTTTACAGTTCTTGCTACGTTCTCAATGCTGACAGGTACGATGCTATTGATGTGGATCGGTGAGCAGATCACACAGAAAGGTATCGGTAACGGTATTTCGCTGATTATTTTTGCAGGAATTGTTTCCGGTATTCCACGAGCTATAGGTAATACGATCAGCTCGGTTAATGCAGGCACCATGAGCTTCCTTTCTGTGCTGGCTATTGCAGCTATTATGCTGGTTACTATTCTGGTCATTATCTATGTGGAGCTGGGAGAGAGAAGGGTGCCTATCAGCTATTCGCGCAAAACGATCATGCAGAATCAAAATAAGAGAGTCATGAACTATATCCCGGTCAGGGTCAATATCTCAGGGGTGATTCCCCCGATCTTTGCAAGTGCGGTGTTGATGTTTCCTCTGACAATGCTGCAGGCGAGTACCAACAGTACGGTCACTGCGATTGCGGATCTCTTGGCACCAGGCGGCGTGGTCTTTAATGTCGCCACCTTCTTGATGATCATTTTCTTTGCATTCTTTTATGCATCGATTCAGTTCAATGCCAAGGATATTGCAGACAATCTCAAGCGACAGGGCGGTTTCATCCCAGGTGTGCGTCCAGGCGAGCATACCAGAGAGTTCCTGAATGAAGTGGCCAGTAGACTGACTGTTACCGGTGCGATCTATCTGGCACTTATCTCTACGCTGCCATTTATGTTCATTAACGGTTTGGGCGCCTCTTTCTACTTTGGTGGTACAGCCGTATTGATCATCGTGCAGGTGGCTCTTGATACGATGCGTAAAATAGAAGCACAGCGAACCATGAACCAATATGAAGTCTTAGGAAATGTAGGTCTCTAATGGCGATTGCACTACGCAAGCCCAACGAAATCGAGAAGCTCAAAAGGGCTGGCTCGATTGTTGGCAAGACACTCCAGCATTTACAATCCATTGTCAAGCCGGGCATGACGCTCAAAGAGATAGATGAGATAGGCGAAGCATATCTGCGAGATTTGGGAGCCGAACCCTCTTTTTTGGGTCTTTATGGCTTTACCGGATCTGTCTGCACCTCTTTGAATGAAGTCTGCATCCATGGCGTACCAGACGACACTGTGATACAGGAAAGTGATATTCTTGGATTGGATATCGGTACCAAGCTTGACGGCTACTACGGTGATGCGGCGATCACTATGGCAGTGGGTGAGATCTCTACAGAAGATGAGGCACTGATTGCTTGCTCCAAAGATGCACTCTATCATGCGATAGAGAGTATTCGTGAAGGTATGCGATTCAAGGAGCTCACCAAGATACTGGAGGACTTTATCACTTCCAGAGGCTTTGTGCCTCTGCGTGATTATTGCGGCCATGGCATCGGAACAAAGCCTCATGATGAGCCTAATATTCCCAATTACCTAGAGGGCAAAGCAAAGCAGGGCCCAAAAATAAAAAATGGCATGGTTTTCTGTCTTGAGCCTATGGTCTGCCAGACGAGCGGCACACCTGTACTGCTGGAGGATGAGTGGTCTGTCGTCAGTGATGACGGCTTGCGTAGCTCCCACTATGAGCATCAGGTAGCAGTGGTAGATGGCAAGGCAGTGATCTTGACAGAGGCGTAGACTTTCACAGTCTATACACGATAGCGTGATATAACTAGAAAATTCAAAAAAGGAACACGATGGCAAAAGATGACGTAATTGAGATTGATGGCAAAGTGGTAGAGGCATTACCTAATGCAACATTCAGGGTAGAGTTGGAGAATGGGCATATCATTCTTTGTCATATTGCCGGAAAGATGAGAATGCACTATATTAAAATTCTTCCTGGCGACAAGGTCAAGGTAGAGCTTACTCCCTATAGTCTTGATAAGGGGCGTATCACATTTAGATACAAGTAGCCTCCAGGCATTTGGTGCTGAAGCCAAATGTCTGATACAGTTTACTTTAATAGTCTATCAATCACTTCTCTATATTTTTTCTCTATGACATGACGCTTTTTCTTAAAAGTATTAGTCAGCTCCTCACCAAGCTTGAACTCTTCCTCTAAAAAATGGATATTTTGTAGCTTTTCAAAGGGCTTAAATCCTTTTTTATAATCTAGCAATTCATTCATATCTTTCTTGATCTGCGCAGTGATCTTCTTGTCCTCTTTGATATGCTCGATGCTCTCTATTGCCTTATGGAAGTGTTCCTTGACATAGCTTTTGAGGTTTTCAAGATCAGGTACGATCAAAATCCCCAACCCTTTTTTGTCTTGCCCCACCAACATGGCATCTGCGACAAAGGGCAGCATTGCGATCGTAGATTCGATACGGCTGGGGTCAATATTCTCTCCATTGGCCAGGACGATGATCTCTTTGGAGCGCCCTGTAATGATCAGCTCTTTTCTGACAGTAAATTTCCCTAAATCCCCTGTCTTGAGGTATCCATCCTCAGTGAAGGCTTTCTGGTTCTCCTCCTCATTGAGGTAGTAGCCGGGCGTCACCTGATCCCCTCTGACCAGTATCTCTCCTATCTCGCCGGGAGCCAGATCCTCTCCCACATCGTTTACAATGCGCAGATCAGTTCCTCCGACTGCTGGTCCCAAAGTGCCAAAGGTGTTGCAATTGAGCGCGCGACCTGCGATAGCAGGTGCACATTCAGTCATGCCATAGGCGTTGACGATACGGATACCGATGGCATCGATCCACTCATCAATGAAATCAGGCAAAGAGCCACCTCCACTGATAGCCAATCGTAGTCTGCCACCAAACTTTTCCTGCACAGCCTGGAGTTTCTTCTTGGCAAGGAGATTCAGCGGATAGAGAGGAAGAAGCTTGAGCAGGGCAACAAAACGCCTCGCTCTGGAGGTAAGAAAGCGCTCCTGGGAAAATCTTGGTAGCTCGTCATTAAGTGCCCTTAGATGATAGTTGTACCGCGTAGAGATGCTTACGAGTTTTTTGAATATCTTTGCTTTTTTAGAATCCTGTTTTTGGAGTGTGTTGTTGATCTTGGTGTACATGGATTCCCATAGCCTTGGCACAGTGGCAACCAAAGTAGGTTTGTAGGTTTCCAGATCTTTGGCGAAAGTCTTAATAGAGGAGTAGACAGTACAGCAACCTTGAGAGATAGCCGCATACTCTACAGCACGCTCGAAAATATGCCATGAGGGCAGGATAGAGACCCAGAGGTCATCAGATTTGAGATCAATAAGGTCAGGAATCACTTTGAGGTTGTGCATAATGTTTTTATGGGTGAGGATCACCCCTTTGGGTTTACCAGTAGTGCCAGAGGTGTAGATGATGGTGAAAATATCCTCTGTGTTCAACTTCTCTCTCTGCTTACAAAATGTATCAATTTCATTGTCATAGATCTTTCTTTGTTTGAGGAGATCCTGATAGGAGTAGACAGCAGTAAATATCGTATGCATCTTTTGGGCTTCGATGACAAAAGTACCTTTGAGTTTGAGGCCATCTAGCATCTTTTTGTGTGCCTCATACAGTACCTCGCTTTCCAGAATAAGAAAGTCTGCTTGGGCATGGACAAGTATGAACTCCAACTCTTGTGTCGGAGTATCGCTCCCTCGTGGGATGCTGATAGCCCCCAGAGAAACCAATGCCAGATCCGTGACGATCCATTCATATCTGTTATCGCAGAGAAACATCACTTTGATACCTCGTTTGACACCTTTAGCTTCAAAGGCTCTGGAGAGAATAAGTACATCTTCAAAGAGCTTTTCGTAGCTCACTTCAAACGCTTTATCTTCTATCTTGTATACAAAGGCAGTTTTTTCCTTATGATGCTTGCAGGTGTCCAAAAACATGGCAAAAAGTGTATTATGCATTTTCATGGGATTAATTATAGCTTGGTTCCCTTAAGAGCATCAACTAGAGGTTTCCTGAAGCGTGAATGGGGCATAAAAAAGCAGATGTCAGAGAATCTTAATAAACATTTCGATATAATCCTCCTCCCTATCCCAAAAAGGTAGCGGAACACTGCGTGAAGAATCTTTGAGTAAGTAGCACTGATTACTCAAGGATTGGTAGGACAATACATCGTCTTGCCACGCGAAATAATGGCTATCACACTGTGATGCCTGAGTGCAAAAATATACAGGAGTAACCATGAAGGTTAGACCATCAGTTAAAAAAATGTGTGATGATTGCCAAGTAATCAAGCGCAAGGGTGTCGTGAGAGTGATTTGTAAAAATCCAAAACATAAACAGAGACAAGGATAAGCATGGCTCGTATAGCAGGGGTTGATTTACCTAAGAAGAAGAGAATGGAGTATGCACTTACTTACATTTTCGGTATAGGTTTGCACAGTTCAAGAAAGATTCTTGATGCAACAGGCGTTGATTACAACAAGAGGGTTCATGAGCTAAGCGATGCAGAAGCAGCAACGATCCGTAATGAAATTCAGGAGAACTTTATGGTGGAAGGTGACCTTCGAAAGAAAGTCATGCTTGACATCAAGTCATTAATGGATCTAGGTAGTTATAGAGGCTTGAGACACAGAAGAGGACTTCCTGTTCGTGGTCAAAAGACGAAAACAAATGCGCGTACCAGAAAAGGTAAGCGTAAAACTGTTGGCGCGGCGTAAGGGAGTAGAAACAGATGGCTAAGAAAAAATCAAAAAAGAATATTGCCAAAGGTGTAGTGTATGTCGCTGCCACTTTTAACAATACGGTAATTACAGTAACAGATGAGATGGGCAATGTCCTTGCTTGGAGCAGTGCTGGCGCATTGGGCTTCAAAGGTAGTAAGAAATCAACACCTTTTGCCGCACAGGAAGCTGTGGAAGACGCGATGGCAAAAGCCAAAGAGCATGGTATCAAAGAGGTAGGTATCAAAGTACAGGGGCCAGGCTCAGGTAGAGATACAGCTGTCAAAGCGATCGGTGCAATAGAGGGCATTAGAGTTTATTCACTCAAAGATATTACGCCGCTTCCCCATAATGGATGCAGACCTCCTAAAAAGCGTAGAGTATAATTCATTCTCACTGAGTATGAGCGATTGCGGTATGCATTGCGTGGCAATGCTTGATATTTGATTCACATAGTTAAAGGTAAATGATATGGCAAGATATACAGGCCCCGTAGAGAAACTTGAGAGACGATTGGGCACAGACCTTGGTCTCAAGGGTGAAAGAAGACTGGCAGGCAAAAGTGCGCTCGAGAAGCGTCCGTATGCACCTGGTCAGCACGGACAGAGAAGAACAAAGATAAGTGAATATGGTCAGCAGCTTCAAGAGAAGCAGAAGGCCAGATTTATGTATGGCGTAGGTGAAAAGCAGTTTAGAGCACTCTATAAAGAGGCCAACAGAAGAGAAGGAAATACCGGTTCTGTACTGATCCAGCTGCTTGAGCAGAGACTGGATAATGTGGTATACAGAATGGGCTTTGCAAGTACAAGAGCATTTGCACGACAGCTTGTCAACCATGGACATATCCTTGTCAATGGTAAAAGAGTGGATATTCCTTCTTTCCGTGTCAAAGCGGGTGATAAGGTAGAGGTTCGCGAAAAGAGTAAAAATAATGTACAGATTGTGAGAGCGATGGAGCTTACCAATCAGACAGGTATGGTTGAATGGGTAGATGTAGAGAAAGAGAAACTTTTTGGACTCTTTACCCGTATTCCGGAGAGAGATGAGGTATCGATCCCAGTTGAAGAGCGTCTGATTGTCGAACTCTACTCCAAATAATAACTAAAGCAAAGGGCTAGTACATGAAAAAAATAAAAGTCGCGCCATTTTTGCCTACAGAGGTAGAGGTCAATGAAGTAAGTGAGACAAGAGCAGAGGTGATTGCCTATCCTTTTGAGGATGGGTATGCAGTGACGCTGGCTCACCCACTGAGAAGATTGGTACTGGGTAGCTCTATAGGATATGCTCCTATTTCACTCAAAATCGAAGGTGCTGCACATGAGTTTGATTCAGTAAGAGGGATGCATGAAGATGTCGCCGTTTTTATTATCAATCTCAAGAGCATCCGATTTAAGATCAGAGATGATATTGACAGGGTAAGTAGCAGTTATAGTTTCCAAGGACCCAGAGAGGTCATTGCATCCGACCTGAACAATGATCAGCTTGAGGTCATCAATGGTGATGTAGTACTTGCTACACTTAATGAGGATGCCGAGCTAAATTTCACGGTTGAGATCGCCAAGGGTATCGGGTATGTACCAAGTGAAAACCTTCGAGACGATGTAGACAGTGAATCCATTGCTCTGGATGCATTTTTTACACCAGTCAGAAAGGCAAACTACAAGATAGAGAATGTTCTTGTAGAGGATAGCCCAAATTATGAGAAGATTATCTTTGATATCGAGACTGATGGGCAGATTACACCAGTGGAAGCATTTACCAACGCTCTGGAAACCATGAGCAAGCAGCTCTCTGTTTTTAATGGCGTACTAGATATAGATCTTGATAGTGCCCCCACAAGAAAAGCCTCTAACGGTAATGAGCTGAAGGCCTATCTGGTAAGTGTTGATGCACTGGGACTGAGTGCCAGAAGCTTCAACTCTCTGGATCGTGCAGGCATCAAGTATCTTGGAGAGCTGGTATTGATGAGTGCCAACGAGTTAAAAAATATTAAAAACCTTGGCAAAAAATCATTGGATGAGATACAGGAGTGCCTGACAGAGCATGGCTTCGGAAAAGATTCTGAGCTGGATGATACTGTCAGGGTCAATCTTGTTAAAAAACTAGAACAACTAAAAGCATAAAGGACACCCATGAGACATAAACATGGATATCGTAAGCTGAACAGAACATCAGCACACAGGAAAGCACTGCTCAAGAACCTTGCCATTGCTATGACGGAGCACGGAAAGATGGAGACTACTTTGGCGAAAGCCAAAGAGCTTAGAAGTTACTATGAGAAACTAATCAGCAAAGCAGCTGCCGGTGACTCCAACGCGCATAGAGCAGTGTTTGCTATGCTCCAGTGCAAAGCATCTACCAACAAGCTGGTTAATGAGATTGCACCACGGTACGCAGAGAGAAACGGGGGATATACCCGTATCATCAAAACACGTATCCGTAGAGGCGATGCAACCACAATGGCAATTATTGAACTCGTATAGCTGACCAATCGCACTTCGCCTATCATGTAGGGCTTTTGGCCTTGCCTGATCAGGCACCTTTCTTTTCTACCTAACTTTTACCACTCCCTATTTTCTCTCAAGCATTTTAGCTATTACGCCACAAACTAAGCATCTAAAAATTTGATAGAGCGAGATGAGACGTGTGTGAAAAAACCTGAAAGACTGGACAGAATCAACGCAAAGATTTTGAGCCAAAGCAAGATTTTGCAACAGGGTATGGATAGCACTACAGAGATCATCCTGTCTTATATCTGTTTGGTTGATTGTGAGCAAGCCTATTATGGGGGGGGATTGATATAGGACAAACTAAGAAATAAAGTGTAAAATAGTAATGAATTTTAAAAATAAATGAAGGTGGTGACCCCACGGAGACTCGAACTCCGGTAACATGGATGAAAACCATGGATCCTAACCGCTAGACGATGGGGCCACTGTTAATTGGTGGTCGCAATTATACATAGGGAATGCTTAAATAAATATTAAAAAGGATAGAAAAATGTGGATTTCAAAAAAAACAGCTTTTGGGCTAATGGTAGCAGTGCTGCTTCCCGGTTGCCTATCAGTGCAGCCGACGCCCCAAGGTAGAGAGAGGAGCACCTTCGTAGTGATGAAAACACCCGTACTTAGCTATGCCGATCAAGGCTTTATTAGTAAGAGTGCTGATGCTGTCATGCTGGAGATTTATGCCAGTGGAGTTGCTGTTATGAAGTTAAAGATCAGCAATGGTCAGGTATGCAATGGTACAGGACTCTTCTCCTGTATGCCCAAGGAAGAATTTAACAAGCGGTACCTTTCGACCAGCTATCCTGCAGATACCTTTGAGAAGATACTGCGAGGTGAGCCGATCTTCGGAGGACGAAATCTAGAGCAGATGAAAGGTGGGTTTAGCCAGAGACTCACACAAAGGGGTAGCTATGCGATAGTTTATAAAGTTTTCAACCATGCCATAGCTTTCCATGATACAATCTCACATATTATAATCAAGGTGAAGGAAAACAGATGAGGAAATTTGTAGGAGCACATGTGAGTGCCAGTGGCGGAGTAGACAAGGCGCCTCTTAACGCGATGAAGATAGGAGCGAAAGCATTTGCACTTTTTGTCAAAAACCAAAGGCAGTGGACCGCCAAGCCTTTAGAGACAAAAGTCATCGATGCCTTCAAAAAAAACCTGGAAGAGAGCGGTATCGCACCCAAACATGTTCTTCCTCATGACAGCTATCTGATCAATCTGGGACATCCCGAACAGGAGAAGCTGGAGAAATCCAGGAGAGCCTTTATCGATGAGATAGAGCGATGTAGACTTTTGGGTTTGGTCAAGCTCAACTTTCATCCTGGTAGCCATTTGGTAAAAATACCCAAAAAAGATCCAGACTATACAGAGAAGCTAGCGGAGGCTGAGAGGCACTGTCTGGATGTTATTGCGGAGTCTCTCAATGGTATTATCGAGAAGACAAAGGATTCAGGTGTCCAGCTAGTCATCGAAAATACGGCCGGACAGGGTACCAATCTGGGGTATCGCTTTGAGCATCTGGCACATATTATCAGCAGAGTAGAGGACAAAAGCCGCATGGGTGTCTGCCTGGACACCTGCCATACCTTTACTGCAGGATATGATTTGCGTACACGAGAGACCTATGAGGAGACTATGACACGCTTTGGCAAGATTGTCGGCTTTGAATATCTCGCAGGGATGCATCTCAATGACTCAAAGCCAGAGCTAGGCTCAAGGGTGGATCGCCATGATTCTCTGGGCAAAGGAAAGATTGGTTGGGATGCCTTTAGGTTTATTATGAATGATCCAAGAACGGATGATATCCCCATGGTGCTGGAGACCATTGATGAACGTATCTGGCCTGAAGAGATCCAGGCGCTGTATGGACTAATAGAGAACAGATGAGATTAATTTCATTTTCTTGCAGTCGCCATTTCATTACCACAATGATCAAATACCAAGATACTTGATGCGACAATTTCGCTTATTATTTTTTGACCACTTACTTGGTGCTGCAATAAATCCAAGAGGAATGCTAAGAACTAAAAGCTGATATGCTTTTTGGATGGGGACAGCAATCAGTATGTGGTTTTTGGAAATGGTATAATGTGACAATCTCGTATCTTTCAAAATAGGAGGATTCAATGAAAATGAAAGCTGGGTTTGTTTCTTTGCTACTTCTTCTGCCCTTGGTGCTGCCTGCTGATTTTAATCTCAGCAAAAATGAAAAACTTATTTTCGGATTTAATACCCAAAAGGGGAAATCACTTTCCGTCGCGATCGACAAAAACCACAAATACATCATTTATCGCTACTCAAAAGGGAAGAAGGTAGAGCTACAGTATCCCAAAGAGCTGACCAGTAGCTTTAAAAGATTTATCTACTCCTATTATATGCGTGGCGGCATGGGCAATGAAGGGGAGGACCTAAACTATCTACGCTTTCATATCGGACATATCCTTTATGTCATTTATGATGAATATAACTCAGGCGATGATAGTCGCCATATTGGAATCAGGGTTAAAGATGTAAAAAGTGGCAAAGATTGTGTTGATATCGAAGGGGATCCCAAGACAATGAAAGGTTCCCTTGTGGACTTTCGAGATGTGAATGTCAAAAAAGATGATCGCACTGACTTTGGGGAGTGATGTTATGTCAAATATGATTCGTTATTTTTTCTTTATGGGTGCAACAGTGCTGCTCCTGCATTCACAAGTTATACGATCCATAGATAATATTAAAGAGCAATACGGGTTTATCCATGAGCATCTCTCGAACTATACGAAACAGAGTATGGAATTGAATGGTATATCGTCAGAAGGTGCTATCGCTGAGATATACAGGGATGGTAATGGCACTGTAAGACTGATAAAGGTTAATATCTTCGGTGAAATGGGAAAAGGCGAAGAGGTGTATTATTTTCACAACAATAAACTCTTCTTTTTCTATAATGTCGCTACCCAGTACAATGCACCTGTCTATGCCGAGTCGCAATTTGATCCGAAGCTATCAAAGGTCCTCCGTGATCGATGCTATTTTATCAACGGAAAAATGGAAAGATGGGTAAATAACGCCCATGAAAAGGTTTCCCCGGCAAGCAAGGTATTCAGAGAGAAGGAATTTAATATTCTAAATTTCGTAAAACGGAACTTCAAATTTCTACTGTTGTCATTGAGTAAAACCTTGGTCACTGATTATTCAGAGAGTTCTATTGAAAAACGCAAGAAACTACTCCATTGGGAGAGGACAGTGGGTAAAAAAGAGAACAGCGCTTTGCTCAAAGTGATTCAGAGTCATGCTGGTGGCTACCTGATTGCACTCAAACTTTCCCTCCCCAAAGAAGAGAGAACCAAACTCCTTTTCCTTAAGTTTGGCGCTGATGGCTCTTTGCTGTGGAAATATTCGCCGAAGAAAGCTGAGTGTAACAGTCTCTTTGAATTTCATGAGGAGAGGGATGGTTCTCTGTTCATATGCAGGGAGAATGAAACCGAAGGATACGCTAGCGTATGGATCGATAAGCTTTCGGTGAATGGGATTCTGCTTTGGAGGAAAGAGGTCGAAAAAGCCTACCCGGGTGTGCTGAGTGTCCTTGCCTGTATTCCAATGAGGAGGAAGGGGTATATTGCTGCCGGAGATCGTACCATAGGCGGCATCGGTGAAAGTGATTTCTGGATAGAGCGTCTGGACTTCAGGGGGCGGAAGATGTGGCATAAGCATTACACAAAGGCCCCGCAGGATCGAACACTCAAGGTTGAGACAACATTTGATGACGGCTTTATGGTGACAGGGTTTAGAGACAATAAAGATAGTGAAACCAATGTATGGGCTATGAAGCTTGATGCGTTCGGTAAAAAAGTGTGGGAAAAATATTTGGACAAACCAGATGGTTCAGCACGAATTGGGCAATGATACCCACTGATACCAAGATCCGGCCTTTGACATGGTAATAATTTTACCTCGTTGTGCAGCGATAGCTCCCGATGGTGAGATGAACTTCTCGGATTTAAATTCATTGATAAGGAAAATAAGTACCAAAAATACAACTTTTTTGACTCTTTTAAACTAATCATGGTAAGATATGTGAATTTTACATGAATACAAAGGAGTGTGCGTGAAGTATCTATGGACGAGTGTGTTGGCAGCGGTGATGCTGCTTGTGACAGGATGTGGAGATCTGGCTCAGCCGGACAACCCTCAGGTGGAAGGGGGAGAGGTTGTAGTAAATTTCAGCCCAGAGTTGATGAAGAAAACACTGGTAAGCAAAGGCATTGTGGATGAGAACAAGACAGTGTTTGGTTATACAGCGTATAAAATTCCCTATACCACGACGGATGAAGAAGGCATGGAGGTTGCAGTTTCGGGAATGATGGTTGTGCCTACGGGACTACCCGAGGTTGTGACTGAGCGTATAGGGCTTTCTTTGGTCAGCGATGACCATGGTACGATCTTTGCCAATGACGAGGCTCCCGGAGTCATCGGAGAGAAGACCAGCGCCCCGGATGGCGCAGCGATTATTCTGACAGCTTTGGCAGGCTTTGTGACACTGCAGCCTGACTATATAGGTTTTGGCGACTCTAATGACCACTACCATCCTTTTGTACTCAAAAAATCTTTGGCTAATGCTACGGTTGATTTTATTGCGGCTGCCAAGCAGTTTGCTTCAGATAACAACATTAAGCTCAATGACCAGCTATTCCTCACCGGCTACAGTGAAGGTGGCTATGCAGCATTGGCAACGCTGCAGAAGATAGAGAAGGAGGGAGGCCCACAGGTGACAATCGCTGCACCAATGTCAGGCCCTTACGCGATGAATGAAATGGCCATGGGGGTACTCAGCAAGCCTACGCTTGGCGTACCCTCTTTTATGGCGAATGTTGGGTATGCTTATGCCAAAACATATGGAAAACCTTTGACCGATGTTATCAATGAGCCTTATGCCTCAAAACTTCCTGCATTATTTGATGGCAGTTTGACCCGCACAGAGATCGACCCCCAACTAACGACCAAAACCACAGGAGAGGATGGTTTGTTTAATCCATTGCTAGTTGGTAGTTTCTTTCAAGATCCAGATCATTGGTTTAAGCAGGCGATGCTGGAGAATGATGTGCATAGGTGGGGACCGCAGACACCAGTCAAACTTGTCCACTGTATAGGCGATGATGTGATCCCTTTTGCGATATCACAATTGGCGGAAGGTACGATGAAAGCCTACCATGCAACAGACGTCAGTATTGTGCCTGTTGAGATAGCAATTACACAAGATCCAGGGACAGCTATAAGGTTTGGACATGCAGAGTGCGGTAAATATGCCTATGGCGTTGCAGCTAAAATTTTTGGTGCTGCCAGAGCAGCCGTATTTCATTACTAGGAGCCGAGCATGAAAAAAAGTATACTACTTAGTATGGCAGCGAGTACAATTTTGACAGCAGGAGCCTACAAGATTCCGGAGCAGTCACTCAACGGGATGGCGCTGGGGGCTGCCTATATTGCCCATACGACTGATGCAGACACTGCGTATTATAATCCAGCCAATATGAGTTTTTTGGATCCGGAAGTGCGCTACTTCGAGACGGGTATCACACTGGCGCATTTGCCGTCCAATACTTATGCGGGGATGCAGGTTTTGCCTGGTCCAGTTATGGTGCCTTCCGCAGTAGCCTCAGGAGAATCAGAAGTAGAAAATATTCCCATCCCTTATATGCACTATGTTGCACCTGCTATGGGAAGATGGCGGTATGGTGTGAGTCTGGTAGCACCCGCAGGACTGACCAAGCGATGGAAATCTCCAGTGCAGAAACTGTTTGCTGAAGAGTTTACGCTGAAGAATGTAGAATTCAATCCAGTACTCTCCTACAGGGTCTCCGATACGCTTAGTATCGGTGGTGGATTGCGCGCGGTCTATAGTGAAGGAAAAGTATATGGGGACGGTACATTGATTGGTGTACCCATCAAGCGTGAAATGGAAGGGGATACGGTAGAGTTTGGTTACAATCTGGCAGTGGCATGGCATCCTACCGATGATGTAGCAGTGGGTGTCACCTATCGCTCCAAGATTGATCTCAATGAAGAGGGGAAAGCAAATCTATATTTGAGTGGTATTGGTAGGCAGTTTGATGCCTCCGTCTCTGTACCGATCCCTGCAGCACTCAATATCGGTATTTCCAAGACATGGAATGATAAGCTCACCTTAGAGTTTGTCTATGAAAGAACTTTCTGGTCGGCCTATAAGACATTGGATTTTGAGTATGGCTCCCCTATCCAGCCTGCCTTGTACGATGCATTTGATAAATCTAAACCGAAGCTTTGGGAGGATACTAACACCTATAGGCTGGGGCTGACCTATCAATACAGTGATAAGCTGACACTGATGACAGGATACTCTTATGATGAGAGCCCGGTACCAGAGAAGCACATCAACTATGAGCTCCCAGACAGTGATGCCCATATCTTTTCTGCGGGATTTAAGTACAAGCAGACAGAGAATCTTAGTTGGGGTGCGGCCATACTCTACGACAAGAAAACCAGCAGAAAGGTCAACAGTGCTGTGACTGGCGGAACAGGAATCATTGGTGAATTTTCTGATGGTGGCGCGGTGCTGATCACGGCAGGGCTCTCTTATAAGTTCTAAGATGGACTACCCTTACAATAACTTCTATGCGCTGATTCAGGCGCAGGCAAAAGATAGAGCCAAAAAAGTGGCTCTGTTTGATGGCGAGACCAAAATCAGCTACAGTGATATCCTCTATCGTGCAGACAAACTGGCTGCCACTATGGCTGATACCGGTATAGGCAGAGGGGACAGGGTAGCCCTTTTTCTCCGCAACTCTCCAGAGTTTATCTATGCTGTTTTTGCAATCTCCAAACTGGGCGCTGTTACTGTCCCCATCAATACCTTCCTGAAAGGGGAAGAACTTAGCTATATTTTAGAAGACAGCGGCAGCAAGCTACTGATCGCCTCTATGATTTACGAAAAGACTGTGCACACAAGCAGGGTGTCAGAGCTCTGTCTTATGACGATCTGGGAGGGGGAGATGACGCATACGGATACCCATAACATTCCTTTTGTTGAGGCGATCTCCACGACATTGGAGGTCGGAGCAGTCGCTTCTGGCCTGGATGATACTGCAGTGATCGTCTATACTTCGGGCACGACAGGCAAGCCCAAAGGCGCAATGCTGAGCTACCGTAATCTTCTCTCCAATGCAGAATCAGGGAGGCAGGCGATCGATGTGAGAGCCAAAGATCGCTCTATCGTCTTTTTGCCTATGTTTCACTCCTTTACCTTCACCATTGCGGTCATGCTCTTTCTCTATGTGGGAGCCAGTATCGTGATCATTCGTTCGCTTCAGCCTTTTTCCAATATCTTCAGACAGGTGTTGACCAAAAGGGTGACGATCTTCCTGGGTATTCCTGATGTCTATACGGCTTTGGCACGAGCCAAGCTCCCTTGGTACTTTCTGTGGTTTAATCGACTGCGTGTCTTTATCTCTGGTGCAGCAGCACTACAACCAAAGACGCTTGACGCCATCTCTGCCAAATTTAAAAAAACAGTACTCTTGGAAGGCTATGGATTGAGTGAAGCCTCCCCTGTAGTCAGTGTCAACAGGCGAGAAAAACAGAAACCCGGCTCTGTAGGACCTGCACTGGCAGGGTATGAGATCAAGGTTGTGGACGAAGCGATGGTAGAGCTGCCTCGAGGTACTGTAGGGGATATCATCACCAGAGGTGACAATATTATGCAGGGTTATTTGGGGCGTCCGGAAGCCACAGCAGAAACAATTGTTGGCGGTTGGCTATTGACGGGGGATATGGGCTATATGGATGAGGAGGATTTTCTCTTTATCGTGGATCGAAAGAAAGACCTGATCATCTCCAAGGGCATCAATATCTACCCGCGCGAACTGGAAGAGGTGATCGATCGCTTTGCTTGTGTACAGGCATCGGCAGTTATAGGTACGGCAGATGAAAAAAGCGGAGAGATACCTATCGTCTATATCGAGCTGGAAGAGGGATGTGAGGCACTGGACGAGCAGGCGCTGCGTCGCTATCTTCGGGAGCATTTGGCCAACTATAAGATTCCCAGGCAGATACATACGATATCCGAACTTCCGAAAAATGCTACAGGAAAGGTACTTAAGCGAGTACTCAAAGAGCAGTTGCGCATAGAGAAGAACAGCCTGGAATAGCAGACTCTCTCGCGCAGAGATATTATTTCTATTATGCTATAATCCTCCCCCAAATATGCAAGAATCAGGAAAATTATTTGAAATACCTTATCGAATTTATAGAGAGTGGGGATATACGCAAAACAGCGATATACAAACATCTCAAGTGCCATAAAGCAGAAGCGGAGTTGATCCGTTTTGTCTGCCAGGGCTATGTCAAGGGACTTGAAGAGATCTCTGTACTTGATATGCTCAAGAGCCACTATTCCGACAAAACCTATACCTATCTTAAAAAGCTGCCACTGGTCAAGAAGCTGCTGGATCTGGGCTGGATCACACAGATCAGCTTTGGACAGCTTAAGGCACACGAGAGCTCACAACTGGAGCTTCTTAATGCCTCTGTCACTCCTAGTATCGCGCTACTTAGGCTACTGGAAGAGGGCTCTTTGGAGATACAACTTCCTGATATCAAGCCCTATACAGACCATCTGGAATATCTTCAGGATCAGTTTGATATGGTTGAGCTGCTGCATCGTATTGCTACTTTCAAGCAGGGAGCGGCTGACAGCTCACTCAGTATAGGTAGACTCAAGAACAAGTTGACACTTTTGACAACCCGCATTGAAGAGCGCCTTAAAGTAACGGATACACCTATTGTTGTGGAAGAGTTCTTTGAAGAAAAGGGATTGGATGAAAAGGAGAAGCGAATATTCCTGGCACTGCTCAAGGAGGAGTACAGTGGCGGGGAAGGACAGTTTCGTGATATGAATGTGCTGATCGAACTGATCAGTTTTGATGAGTATGAGAAAATCAAAAATCGTGCCTTGCTGGAGGAGGGTTCGCGCCTGATCACCGAAGGAGTGATCGATTATGAAGAGATTCTCAATATGTTTGGCGGTGTGAGCCGCTCTTTCTACCTACAGGATGAGGTGATGCAGCGGATCATTCATCCCAAGAAGAGCAAAAAGGTTACCAAGCTCAAACTGGATATGCTGGTCAAAGAGCAGGATCTGTTTGAGTACCTCAAGCCTGCTACTACCCTAGATGATGTAGTGCTGCATCCCAAGACAAGAGAAACGCTGCAAACGGTTGTCAAGCAGGTTGACAAATCCGTTGCCAAAAAACTACGCGAATGGGGCATCAAGGGTAAAAGGAAAGGGATCGATGCGAGGATTATCTTTTATGGAGCCGCAGGTACAGGCAAGACCATGACTGCAATGAGTCTTGCCAAGACGCTAAAGAGACCGATACTCTCTTTTGACTGCTCCAAGATACTCTCCATGTATGTGGGGGAGAGTGAGAAGAATGTCCGGCGCATCTTTGATGATTTCAAAGAGTTGAGCACCAAAGCCAAAGTGGAGCCTATCTTGCTACTGAATGAGGCAGACCAGTTTCTTAGTTCGCGCAGTGAAGGCGCAGGAAGCTCTGCAGACAAAATGCACAACCAGATGCAAAATATCTTTCTGGAGCAGATAGAGCAGTTTGAGGGGATACTGATCGCCACTACAAATCTTTTGGGAAATATTGACAAAGCATTTTCGCGGCGCTTTAACCATAAGATAGAGTTTAAAAAACCTGGAAAGAAGCAGCGCCTGAGACTCTGGCAGTTTATGCTGCCCGAAAATGCGGATTACGAGGAGGGCTTTGAGTTGTCACTGTTGACGCGTTATGAGTTGACAGGTGGACAGATCAACTTGATCATCAAGAATACGGCCTACAAAGTAGCCGTCAGAGCAGAGAGTGTGTTTGCTATGCAGGACTTTGTCGAGGAGATAGAAAAAGAGCTTGGTTCAAGTTTCGATGCTGCCAAGAGCATGGGCTTCAAAATCTAAGAGGCTATTGGATTTTTTAACTGTTTCACATCGTTACAGTATGTGTGTTCTCGCGGAGGTTCCGCAAATCTTCAAACTGTTTCACCTATATCTTTCGCTACTATAAGTCCAAATATTCTGATAATTAAAGGAGTGATGATGACTCATGCGATTTCGACACATCCGTATTTCGGTATCTTTTTCCTGCTGGTACTTACCGCAGGTGCCTTTTACGGTGTTCTGGTACTGCAGCGACTGATCAGTCGCAAGCTCTCCAGACTCGACACAGAAAAGCTGAAAATGTCCCTCTATGAGTGTGGCCCCCGTGTCAATAAGCAGCCAAATAGTATCTCCATCCAGTTTTATTTGATAGCCCTGCTGTTTATTCTTTTTGATGTGGAGATCGTCTTTATGTTTCCCTGGGCGATAGACTTTAAGCTGCTGGGTTGGTTTGGTTTTGTAGAGATGATACTTTTTATATTACTTTTGGCAATTGGATTTGCCTATGCATGGAAGAAAGGAGCACTTGAATGGCACAGCATCAAGTAAATTACGCCTCGGCAGCAGGACTGCCGGTAGCACTGACATCGGTAGACAAATTGATCAACTGGGGGCGATCCAACTCCCTCTGGCCTATGACCTATGGACTCGCCTGTTGTGCGATTGAGATGATGGCTACAGGTGCGAGTCGTTATGACTTTGACCGGATGGGGACGATCTTTAGGGCAAGCCCCAGGCAATCAGATGTCATGATCCTGGCAGGCACCCTTTCCAAAAAGCATGCGGAGTTTACCCGCAGACTCTATGACCAGATGATGGAGCCCAAGTGGGTGATCTCTATGGGATCCTGTGCCAACACAGGCGGGATGTTCAACACCTATTCGATCGTACAGGGCGTGGACAGGATCGTGCCTGTGGATATTTATCTCCCAGGCTGTGCCCCCAGACCAGAAACACTCCAATATGCACTGATGATGCTGCAGAAAAAGATTCGTAGAGAATCCGCAGATATGAACAAAAATACCAAGTCTAACCTGAGGATGCTATAATGAGAAAATATACCCCCAAAGACAATGTACAGGGCAAAGCATACCATACAGACAGATTTTGGGTTGCACCCTCTGTGCCGCGTACCGATGCCTCCGAAGATGCACACTTTGCGGCACTGCTGGAAAAGATCAAAGAAAGCATAGCGGTCAAAGATGCCTATATCCAGATTGGGCAGATGGTCGTACATATCAACCCTGAAGACAATATCGCCGCGCTTAGACTTGTCAAAGAGGCGTGTGACTATGCCATGTGTACGGAGATCTCTGCAGTGGACTATCTGGCACAAGAGGGCGAGTTTGAAGTCTTTTATCAGATGCTCAACCTCAAAAAGGCCAAACGCATCCGTATCGTAACCCGTCTCAAAGAGGGGCAAGCGATCGAGAGTGTAGTGCCACTTTTCAACAGTGCCAATTTTGCCGAGAGAGAGATGTATGATATGTTTGGTATCGTGGCAAACAACCACCCCTTTATGAAGCGTATCTTGATGCCCGATGACTGGGAGGGACACCCGCTGCTCAAAACCTATCCGCTCCAGGGAGATGAAGCGGCATCCTGGTATGAAGTGGACAAGATCTTTGGCAAAGAGTACCGTGAGATCATCGGTGCAGAAAACAGAGATCCTTCCAAAATAGACCGATACGATACCAAGCGCTTCTCCAGAGTGGGCTATGAGGTGCCGTTTGATGCGGATATCTCGGAAGGCGAAAAAGAGACACCAATCGAGTACAGCGAAACACTGCTGGTCAATTACAATAAATCATCCAAGCAGTTGGATGAGCGAAGATAGGGGAAGATGATGCAGCAACCTAACAAACTGGTACCATTTTTTGAGAACCTCAATTTTGAGAGAGATGACAATACCATGGTGGTCAACTTTGGACCCCAGCACCCTTCGGCACATGGACAGCTTCGATTGATGCTGGAGCTCGAAGGCGAGAAAGTGGTCAAGGCCTATCCTGATATCGGCTATCTCCATCGAGGGATCGAGAAGATGGCAGAAAATATGACCTACAATGAGTTCCTTCCTACTACAGACAGGCTGGACTATATCGCCTCCACAGCCAACAACTATGCCTATGCGCATGCGGTAGAAAAGCTCTTGGGTATCGAAGCACCCAGAAGAGCACAGGCGATTCGTACGATGCTCCTGGAACTTAACCGTATCATTTCACACCTCTTCTTTATCGCAACCCATGCATTGGATGTCGGTGCGATGTCAGTTTTTCTCTATGCGTTCAGAGAGCGTGAGTTTGCTATGGACCTGATGGAGGACTACTGTGGTGCGAGACTGACACACTCCTCTGTGCGTATCGGTGGTGTACCTTTGGATCTTCCTGAAGGATGGTTAGCGCAGATGATGACCTTCTTGGACAAGATGGAGCATGAGCTTGAGCATACCTATGAGGCACTTCTGACAGAGAACCGTATCTGGAAGATGCGTCTGGAGGATGTGGGGGTGATCGATGCAGAAGATGCCCTCTCCTGGGGTTGCACTGGTCCTATTCTCAGGGGTGCAGGCGTGCAGTATGATGTGCGCAAAGAGGAGCCCTATGAGCTCTATGGTGAGCTGGATTTTGATATTCCGGTGAGTGATAGAAATGATGCCTATGGCAGATATATGCTGCATGTAGAGGAGATGCGCCAGTCTGCCAGAATTATCAGACAGGTGATGCCGATCTATCGCAAGAGTGAACCGCAGCTGATGGCACATGCGCCTCAGTATCTCTCTGCCCCCAAAGAGGAGATTATGACGCAAAATTATGCACTGATGCAGCACTTTGTACTGGTGACACAGGGTATGAGACCTCCCAAGGGAGAGGTGTATGCACCCACAGAGTCCCCCAAGGGAGAACTTGGATTTTATATCAAGTCAGAGGGTGAGCCCTATGCCTACAGGCTGAAGTGTAGGGCACCAAGCTTCTACCATACGGGTATTTTGCAGAAGGTGCTTGTGGGTACCTATCTGGCAGATGT
Organism: Campylobacteraceae bacterium; assembly: GCA_027079365.1. Lineage (GTDB taxonomy): Bacteria > Campylobacterota > Campylobacteria > Campylobacterales > Sulfurovaceae > JAAXPZ01. The sequence continues at coordinate 22,098 of JALWVW010000335.1, forward strand.
AGTCACGATGATCAGTTCATCCAATATCGTCTTTGGCGAAGTAGATCGATAGGAGAAACAGATGAAACGATTTGATTTAAGACACCTGAAAGATGATTTTTATGACAGAATGGTTGCGCTGGTTGAGACAGAGACCAAGGTAGGAGAAGTGGCTATCTTTCTCTTTGAGGTGGGCGATTTCACTTCTATTCAGAAGAGTGCAGACAGGATCAAGGAGAGTGGACATGAGCTGATGAACTCTCTGAAGTTCAATGAAGTGGACTGGACCATTGTGGTCAAAAGAGCCGACAGAGAGACGCAAAAAGCACGCCAAACGCATTATCAGGCAGCCAAAGCAGCAGCAGAGGAAGAGGAAAAATAGTGTCTGCAGTAGTTTTTTCGACATGGCAGGGCGAGTTTGTCGACAATCGTCATGCCGAAGGCGATGCTGTTGCTCAGACGAGCTTCAAGTTACCAGTTTTGTATACAGCGGAGACGAAATCCAAAGCATTTATTGGCTGGGATGGTGTGGCGATCTTTGATAGGGATATTGATGCGGTGAGGCTGGCTACAGAGTATGCTGCTCAGTACCAAGAATACTCCGAAGCCTGTGGTCGATGTGCTCCGGGAAGATGGGGAGGGCGCATTCTCTATGATATGTTGGATAAGATCGCCAGAGGCGAAGGAAGCTATGCAGATGTAGAGCACCTTCGTGAGGTGAGTCAGACGATGATGCTGACCTCAAAGTGTGAGATAGGTCGTACCGTTCCTAAGCCGATACTGGATCTACTAGAGCACTACAAGGAGCAGTTTGACAGCTGTATCCTAGAGCAGAAGCCCTCCAGGCACTATCAGAGCGATATTGGTTATATTGCCAAGATCACAGCTCCCTGTATGGATGTCTGTCCGGCACATGTGGATATTCCTGCCTATATCGAGGGCGTCAGAGATATGCAGTTTAGTGAGTCACTGGCAGCGACCAGGCAGACCATGCCATTGGCACATACCTGTGGCAGAGTCTGTCCCCACCCCTGTGAGGATGCCTGTCGTAGAACCAATTTGGATGAGCCGATCTCTATTATGGAGCTTAAGCGACTGGGCGCAGACTATGAGGCAGACCATGCGCTCCCTTGGCAACACCCACACGCTCCCAAGCCTCCAAGGAATGATGGCAAAAAGGTAGCGATCGTCGGTGCAGGTCCTGCTGGACTGACAGCAGCTTATTATCTGGGACTTGAAGGTATTCGGGTAGATATCTTTGAAGAGCTGCCTGTCAATGGGGGTGAAGTGGCAGTCGGTGTGCCAGAGTACCGTATGCCCATAGATAAATACAACAAAGATATTGATTTGGTACTGGAGCTCCCCACTGTTTCCATACAGAATAATCATCGTGTGACTGCCGACAGGCTCAAAGAGCTCGATGCAGCGTATGACGCTGTTCTTTTGGGCTTTGGCGCACGACTCTCTAAGAAGGTCAGAGCAGACAACGAAAATCCTGATATGGGTGGCTATTGGGGAGCGATTTCAATGCTGGACAAGGTCAATCTCTGGCACAAGTACCAGATAGGCAGCCCTGCGAGCAATGAACTTAAGGGAAAGACAGTCGTTTGTGTAGGTGGGGGATTTACCTCCATGGATGTCGTGCGTTGTGCGATCAGAGAAGGGGCCAAGAAGGTGACTATGCTCTACAGAAGAGACGAGAAGACCATTATTCGCAATACGACTTATGAAGAGTACCATGAGGCAGTAGAAGAGGGGGTCGAGTTTATCTTCTACTCCTCTATCCGGGAGATTATAGATGATGGAAAACAGATTACCAAGTTGATCGCAGATACCTTTGAGCTGGTACCTGATCCTGATGGCGGCAGACCACAGCTTCTCAAAGTAGAAGGAGGAGAGTTTGAGCTGGAGTGCGACTATCTTATCCCCGCTGTTTCCCAGTCCTGCGATATGCAGCTCATCCCCGAAGAGTGGGATCTGAAGCTAACCTCTTGGGGTACGCTATTGACCAACGGCAAAGACTATATGACCTCCAAAGAAGGGCTGTTTGCCGCAGGTGACTGCGAGTATGGTCCGATGACGATCGTCAATGCGGTGGGGCAGGCCAAAAGAGCGGCCTCTGTGATCAGCAGATACCTCTATAACGGAGGAAAATGTACATTGACAGATGACGAGATCATGGAGGATCATCTCAACCAACTGAGGGTCTATAACAAAAATGAGAAGATCACAGGCTGGATGCCGGGACTGCCCAGAGAAGAGAGCGAGAAACTTAGTGTAGATGCACGCAAAACAAACAACAGAGAGGTCAACCTCGGCTTTACGGGCGAAGAGGCCAGTGCAGAAGCAGAACGCTGTATGCGCTGCTACTATATCTCCATGGTTGCGGTATAGGAGGGCATGATGAGCAAAAGAGAAACAATGCCTTCCCTTGTGACAGTGACCATTGACGGGAAAGTGTGCCAAGGGCAACGGGGCCAAACCATCCTGGAGATCGCCAGAGCGCATGATATCTATATTCCTACTATGTGCTACCTGACTAAAGTGATGCCAATCGCATCCTGTCGGATGTGTGTGGTGGCCGTAGAGGGTGTGGAGGGCATGATACTTTCTTGCCAAGAGAGAGCCGTTGAAGGTGCGGTGATCCATACCCAGAATGAGGCACTCTATCGTGAGCGACAGAATATCATGAAGCTCTATGGGGTCAACCATCCTCTGGAGTGCGGAGTCTGTGACAAAAGTGGTGAATGTGACCTGCAGAACAAAACACTGGAATTCCATGTTGACCAACAGCCTTTTGCCGCAAAAGATCAGCATAGACCTGTGCAGGATTGGGGATTTGTCTCCTATGATCCCTCTTTGTGTATCATGTGTGAGAAGTGTGTACGGGTCTCTAATGAAATTACAGGAAACGGTGCGTTGCAAATAGCCTCAGGTGGGTACAAATCCACCATTGTCAACACCAAAATGGACAAAAGCGATATGTCTTTGGGCGAATCTGCGGCAGTCTGTCCTGTGGGTGCACTGGTTGCTACGGATTTCAAGTACAGCAGCAATGCCTGGGAGCTGGAGAAGATTCCGGCAAGCTGTAGCCATTGCAGTGCAGCCTGCCAGCTCTACTACGAGGTCAAAAATGAAAAGATCTATCGTGTGACCAACGCCTATGAGTTTGCTTCTCTGTGCGGGAGAGGAAGGTTTGATTTTGATTTTGCCAATAGTGGCGTAGTGAAAGATCAAGAAGCTTTTGATAAAGCAGTCAAGGCACTCTCGGAAGCAGATAGTGTGATCTTTGATTCCAGGATCACCAATGAAGAGGCACTGATTCTGCAAAAACTCAAAGAGAAACTGGGTTTCAGGCTGGTCAATCATGAGGCTAGAGCCTATCAGAAATTTACTGAGGCCTATAGCAGCATCTCTGGAAAAACACTTTACAATGGTACTTTGAAGCAGGTAGCAGAAGCACGCGCTATCATCGTGCTTGGTACGCGACTCCATGATGACAATCCTCAGGTGGATTACCACATCACCATGGCGAGCAAGCGACACAAGGCCAGAGTGGTCTATATGCATCCTATGGAAGATGGCAGGATGCAGGAGCGGGTGACACAGTTTGTCAAGTATGAGGTAGGCACAGAGGATGGTGTGGCTGCACTGCTTGCGCATACTCTGCTGACAGAAGCAGTACTTCCTGCCTCTATCAGAGAAGTGCTGGATGATCTGGATATTGGAAACCTGAGTGCCGAAAGCAATATCGGGGAGGAGGAGTTGACTGATATCGCTGTGTCAATGCAGGGCAAAGCCCATCGTGTACTGATCGTGGGAAGTGATCTCTATGCACACCCCCGTGCCGCACAGATCGCCAAGCTGTTAGCACTGCTGGAGCGTTATGCCGGATTCAGTGTCATGCTGGTGCCGCCTTCAACCAATACACTGGGCGTCTCCCTGATCTGTACGCTGGATGATAGGACAGAGGGTAAAACCGTAGGCTACCACGCCAAGGCAGATTTTGTACTGAGCAGTAGCCAAGAGGGTGATCTGGATATGCCGGCACTCAATCAGCAGGAGGGCACTTTCACCCCTCTGGATAAATGTGTGGTGCCTACCCATGTGGCACTGCCCTACGGGGGGTTTGTGCTGAATGATCTTGCCTCTGCATTAGGTGTGAGGCAGCCTTATACGATAGCGTATACGGCAATGCTTCCGACAGACAAAGGATACCGGACGGAGCATTTTGATGCATTGCCTGACCACTATGATGCCACAGGGGAAGCGCACAGAGGATATCTTTTGCATGAGCAGACCTGTGCATCTCATCTCGAGATCGAAGAGGTTGAGGAGCTGGATGGATATGATGGTGTCGTCGTGTATCGCTGCGACAGTCAGGAGATACTTTCTGCCTCTATCCGACCGACAGAAGAAATGCAGTATATGCCCCTGAAAGGTTCACAGCAGTTTGCAACAGCAGCAAAACTAAAGGACGGAGAGGTGATAGAGTTTATGATTGATGGTGTCACAATGAAACGAGTGTTTAGGATTGATACATCTATGAAAGGAACAGTAGCACTAAATCCCCAGTTTGACATGGGATTAAGTACTCCTTTGCTATCCTCTTATAGATTTAGCAGGTTAAAGTTCCAAAGAGTGGAGAGCTGATATGAGCAGTATTACAATTACGATAGATGGTCAGGCGTGTCAGGCTAAAGAGGGTGAGTTTATTCTCAATATTGCCAGAGCCAATGGGATATTTATCCCTGCAATTTGCTACTTGACGCGGTGTTCACCGACATTGGCATGCCGTATCTGTCTGGTTGAAGCAGACGGTAAGCGGGTCTACTCCTGTAATGCAAAAGCCAAAGACGGGATGAATATCGTTACAAAGAACGAAGAGATACTTGAAGAACGCAGGGCGATCATGGAAGTCTATGATGTCAATCATCCTCTGCAGTGCGGTGTCTGTGACCAGAGCGGGGAGTGTGAACTGCAGAACTATACCTTGGAGCTTGGTGTTGATTCGCAGTCTTTTGCTATTCCCGATACCAAGAGAGAAGCAACCACCTGGAGCTCAGTGCTGCACTATGATCCGGGTCTGTGTATCGTGTGCGAACGATGTGTAACCGTCTGTAAAGATATGGTGGGTGATGCGGCACTCAGTACGGGTCCTCGTGGCGGAGAGAAGCTGAGCAAAGAGCTCAAGGAGATAGTCCCTAAAGATGCCTATGCCATGTGGAACAAGCTTCAGAAATCAGTCATCGTGCCCAGTAACGGTACAGGTGAGACCAACTGTAGCGACTGTGGTGAGTGTATCGCTGTCTGTCCTGTGGGTGCACTGGTCAGCAGGGATTTTCAGTATACCTCCAATGCCTGGGATCTGACACGCATCCCGGCAGTGTCTGCCCACTCCAGTGACGGGTTTCAGATCTACTATGAAGTGAAGCCTACGTCTATCGCAGACAGAACACCCAAGATATACAGAGTAACTAATGAGTGGCACTATACTTCACTCGATGGTGCGGCTAGATTTGCCTATGATTTTGAAAATGGCAGCGCTCAAAAAGATCCTGTTGCTTTTGCCAAGGCAGTGGAGGCCTTGAAAAAGGCAGAGACCATACGCTTCAATGCGACGATTACCAATGAAGAGGCATTGATGCTCCAGACACTCAAAGAGAAGCTGGGACTCAAGCTTTATAATCCTGAAGTGGGTGCTTACCAAAAGTTTCTTGCTTCCTATGCCAAGACAAGCGGTAACAGCCTCTACAGTGGGGATACGGACAAGATCATGAAGGAGAGTGATTTTGTGATTGCGGTGGGTACGCACCTCAGAAATGAAGCACCAGGCAGCAGGCATGCCTTTAACAATGTACAGAAAATGAACAAAGGTGCCGGGCTCTATTTCCATCCTGTAGGAGATGCCCTTGTCCCTACCTTTGGTAAATCTGTCAGCCAGTTTGCGTATAGTCCTGGTCTGGAAGAGGCGGCACTCTATCTGATTCTTGATCTGTTTGCAGACAAGGAGAAACTCCCCAAAGAGGTTGCAGCATATCTAGAGGATTTCCACAGTACAGAGACAAAGACTGTCCAAGAGAAAGTCATGGTCGATGTGGTGGAGACTGTGGTGGACGAGGAGACAGGTGAGAGCAAAGAGGTGACCAAAAAAGTACCTCAGATGGTGGAGAAAGAGATCGAAGTGGTGCGTAATGGACTGGTAGAACTTCTGGGTAAAAAGAGCGATACTTTCGCTGCAGAATTTGAGAAGATGCTCAAGAAAAAAGAGCGTTTCTCTCTGATGGTGGGAGAGGATCTCTATTATCACGAGAAGGCGGAAAATCTTGCCAAACTGGTAGCACTTATCGAAAAAGCATGTGACTTTGATCTGGTGATCATCCCACCAAAATCCAATGCCTTAGGTGTCGCATTGATCTGTGCACTGGATGACCAGGCCTCTGGCTACACGGTTGGGTACAATGAAAATGGTGACTTTAGACTCTCTGCACTGGGTGACGGAGATCTGGATATGCCGGCACTCAATCAGCAGGAGGGCACACTGACCACACTTGGCAAAAGGATCGTACCCACCAACGCAGCACTGCCGTATCATGGATATGAGCTCAATGATCTTGTGCGAGAGCTTGTAGGTGCCCCTGCCGAGACGATTGACTGGACAGCAAAACTCCCCAAAAAGAGAGGCTACAAAGCAGTGGCATTTGATGCCCTCACCAATGCCTACAGCAATGATGGTGTAGATCACAGAGGGTATCTTCTTGATACTGAGAGTAGAGAGGAGAAGCTTCCTGAAGTAGAAACTCCTGCAGTCTACAGTGCACTTGAGGGTGAGATCGCAGTGCGTCTCAACCCTGGCAGACAGTTCAGTGATTTTACAGACAAGGCACATCAGATATTTGAGCCCTTTGCGCTCTATACGAGTCCAGAGAAAGCAGCAGAGCTAGGCGCACGCGTTGAGGTGGTATTCAAAAACAGGGTGTTGAAACTGGATGTTATCGCCGATGACAAGATGGAGGGAGATATCGTCTGTGTGCCTGACTTTAAAAGCCGTGAAGATATCTATGGGCTCTTCGGCGATCGCCGCTATCAAACAGTAACACTAAGAAAGGGTTAGTATGGAAACAACAATGATACATGAAGTGACCTGGATCGGCGCAGCGGTCAAAGCATTGATTGCTTTGCTGCTCGTTTCAGCGGTCGCAGGATTTGGTACCTATATAGAGAGGAAGGTGTTGGCATGGATGCAGCGACGACCCGGCCCTGCACATGTAGGGCCTTTCGGGCTGTTGCAACTGGCAGCGGATGGTATCAAACTCTTTACCAAAGAGGACTTTATCCCACAGTTTTCCAACCGCTTGATCTTCTCAATTGCACCTGTGATCACTGCAGGAACAGCCTTTATTGCGCTGGCAGCAGTGCCGCTTTTCCCTGACTTTACCTTTCCTTCGTGGATACCGCTGCTAGGAGGCGTATTTGTCCCTTCTATTGCATCTGATGTCAATATAGGGATACTCTTTATCCTCGCAGCGATGGCGGCAGGACTGTATGGTCCTCTGCTTGCAGGCATGTCTCAGCAAAACAAATGGGGGATTATCGGTGCAGCGAGAACAGCTGTACAGTTTCTCAGCTACGAGGTTGTCACCGGGCTTTCGCTGTTGGCACCTATTATGCTAGTCAGTTCCCTTTCTTTGGTGGACTTCAATAACTATCAGGCAGGCGGTATTGGCTCATGGATGCTTTGGCAGCAGCCTTTGGCATTTATTCTCTTTTTGATCGCAGGATTTGCAGAGACCAACCGTACACCCTTTGACCTGCTTGAGCATGAAGCAGAGATTGTTTCGGGCTTTGTGACGGAGTACAGTGGACTTCGCTGGGGACTCTTCTTTGTGGGTGAGTATGCCAACATGATCACGATCGGTGTACTTGCATCGGTGGTCTTTTGTGGTGGCTACAGTGACCTCTGGTTGATTCCGGGTTGGTTGATGATGGGGCTCAAGGTGAGCTTCTTCTTCTTTTTGATGTTGTGGGTAAGGGCTTCCTGGCCGCATATCAGACCTGACCAGTTGATGTGGTTGAGCTGGAAAGTATTGATGCCGCTGGCAGTTGTCAATGTAGTGATCACCGGTATCGTCATGATGGCGATGGCATAAGGAGTAGCAATGAGCTTAGAACAATTTAAAAATAGAAATGTAGGACAGCAGCAGTACCGTATGCTGGATCTAGGAAAGACGCCTGAGACAGGTTGGGGAAGATTCAAGCAGGTACTGGGCAGATCACTTAAGGTGGAGCTGCTGATAGGGTTGGGTGTAACTTTTGGTGTGATGATCCGTACCCTCTTTCGCGGGGAGACCCATACGATCCGTTATCCTTTTGAGAAGATACCTATCTCCCGTAGATACCGCGCTATCCACGAGATGAAACGACTGCTGGAGAGCGGACACTATCGCTGTATTGGATGTGGACTTTGTGAAAAGATCTGTATCTCCAACTGTATTACGATGGACACGCGCTATGATGAGAATCAGCGTAAAGAGGTTAGTGAATACAGCATCAATTTTGGTCGATGTATCTTCTGTGGGTATTGTGCAGAGGTCTGTCCGGAGCTTGCGATCGTACATGGAGACAGATATGAGACAGCCTCCGAGCAGCGTGCGAGCTTCTCGCTCTTTGAGGACATGCTGACACCAATCGACAAGCTGAAGTCTCAACAAGAGTATCCAGGGTTTGGGGCAGTCTCCCCCAATGCGGATGAGAATATCAAAAAAACGCCATTAGCGTATTAAGGGAGTATAGATGATAACCATTGCTTTTTATTTCTTTGCTGTACTCATTACACTCCTCTTTTTGGTGACCGTAATGAGTAAAAACGTGCTGTATGCTATGACCTCTCTTGCAGCAGGTATGGTATTGATATCAGGACTCTTCTTTATCTTGGGTGCTGATTTCCTTGGTGTGGTGCAGCTGATCGTCTATGTGGGTGCCGTCATGGCACTGTACTCTTTTGCCATGATGTTCTTTGATGTCAATAAAGATGTCAAAGAGAAAAATGGCAGCGCTGCTACGGTATTTCTCTTAGGTGGTGCTATCGCATTGATGCTGGTGCTGGTCTTTTCTGCACCGATGATCGGACAGGGGGCGGCTTCGCTATATCCTCAAGTGGCAGGCGCTACCAATCCTCAAGCAGTAGGTCTGGTACTGTTTACCAAGTATCTTGTGCCGTTTGAGGTGGCCGCAGTGATGTTGCTGGTAGCCATGATCGCTGGTATCATACTGGCAGGGAAGAAAATGGATCTGAGTCTCTCGACAACAGAAGAAGAGATCTTGGATGAGACACAAGGAGGTGACAAATGATAGGGCTTAGCCATTACCTGATACTTTCAGGTATCCTGTTTTCGATAGGACTGATAGGGGTGCTAAGAAGAAAGAATCTGCTGATGCTCTTTTTTGCGACAGAGATTATGCTCAATGCGGCCAATATCGCTTTTGCTGCCATCTCCAGTCACTATCATGATATGGCAGGGCAGATGTTTGCCTTCTTTGTCATAGCTGTAGCTGCAAGTGAAGTGGCCGTAGGACTTGGTTTGCTGGTGATACTGTACAAAAAGTATGGCACGCTTGACCTTGATATGTATACAGTGATGAGGGGGTAAGGATGGAAAATTTAGTCTATATCGCGCTCTTCGCACCGCTGGTTGGCTCGCTGTTTGCTGCACTGTTTGGGATGCAAAAGAAAAATGCTATTACCGGTATCGTGACATCTATGTTGCTTTTTATCTCTTTTGTCGCCTCTGCGATCCTTTTCAATCATGTGATGACCGTAGGGCCAGTTCATGTGAGAATGATGGACTGGATCATGGCAGGAGATATGCTGATCCCCTTTGGGTTCTTGGTTGATCAGGTTTCGGTAACGATGATGACAGTAGTGACACTGGTCTCTACTGTGGTACATATCTATTCCAACGGTTACATGGATCATGATAAGAGCTTCAATCGCTTTTTCTCCTATCTTTCTGCTTTCGTCTTCTCCATGATGGTGCTGGTCATGAGTGATAACTTTTTGGGGCTCTTTATCGGATGGGAAGGCGTGGGTGTCTGCTCATGGCTCCTGATCGGATTTTGGTATCACAAAGAAGATGTCAGTAGAGAAGTTAACCCTTCGATCTCTCCTTCTTGGGCAGCCAATGAAGCATTTATCATGAACCGTATCGCTGACCTTGGCATGCTCATAGGTATCTTTATTCTGTACTGGAATATTGGCTCTTTGCAGTACGATGTTGTTTTTGCAGCATTGCCAAATCTCAGCGACGGCATATTGGTTGCGGCTGCGGTGGCACTCTTCATCGGCGCGATGGGTAAATCAGCACAGTTTCCTCTGCATACCTGGCTAACCGATGCGATGGAGGGTCCTACACCCGTCTCCGCACTGATCCATGCTGCCACGATGGTGACAGCCGGTGTCTTCTTGGTGATTCGTGCCAATCCACTCTATAGTATGGAAGCAGTACACTGGGTGAGCTACTTTATCGCCAGCCTGGGTACTTTTGTGGCGATTTTCGCTGCCTCCATGGCGCTGGTTAATCGTGATCTCAAGCGCATCATTGCCTTCTCCACACTGTCTCAGCTAGGGTATATGTTTGCCGCTGCCGGACTGGGTGCCTACTGGATCGCACTCTTCCATCTTGCAGCGCATGCCTTCTTCAAAGCACTGCTTTTCTTGGGTGCAGGTAATGTCATGCATGCGATGGATGGTGAGCTGGATATTTTCAAGATGGGAGGACTCAAAAAAGTGATGCGTTGGACCTATCTCTATATGGGACTTGCCTCTTTGGCACTGTCGGGGATTGGTATCGCCGGAATTGGTTTTGCCGGATACTTCTCCAAAGATGCGATCATAGAGACAGCCTTCAATGAGCATACCTATATTCTCTGGGTGATTCTGGTGGTGACTGCTGGTCTGACAGCATTTTACAGCTTCAGACAGGTGTTTTTGACCTTCCATGGCAATGAACGCTACCATGAGATTGGTGCCCATCCGCATGAGATGTATACCTATGTATTGATCGGTATGTCACCTCTTGCGATTCTTGCCGTGATTGCCGGATTCTTTCAGGACTGGTTTGAGCACTTTGTCACAGCTTTGTTGCCGGAGTATCACATGAGTGAGCATACCCACCATCTCTCTTGGATATTAGGACTGATAGTGATTGCCTTTGCTGTAGGAGGCATCGTGTTGGCCTATGTCAAATACAATAGAGGGCTTAAGCGCAACGAAAAGCTTGAGCATTCCTTTGTCTATAAACTCTTGGCAAATCAGTACTATATACCAATATTGTATGAAAAGATCTTTTCCCAGCCTTATGCTGCACTTTCCAAGTTCTCATGGGCTGTACTGGATCAAAAAGTGGTTGATGCTACCGTGGACGGTATCGGCCATATCATCAAAAGCACAGGGGACAATACACGCAAGATCCAAACAGGAAACCTCTCAGACTACCTTAGATGGATGGCAGGTGGAGCCCTATTGCTTGTCGTGATTGCCTTTGTGGCGTTTAAACTCAGCCAAGGAGCTAACTAATGGATGGTATTTTAACAGTTTTACTTTTCTTTCCGCTACTTGCGGGACTGCTTGGCTTTGTGGTCAACAAGGACAGTATCAGAGCCTATGGTATAGCGGTGGCCTCTATAGAGTTTCTGCTCTCACTCTGGCTTTGGATGTCTTTTGATGTCAGTCATGCAGGATTCCAGTTTGTAGAGAACATTCCGCTGGTTTCTGATTTTGGTATCAGTTACTATGTGGGTGTGGATGGGATCAGCCTCTTCATTATTATTATGGCAACATTGATGACGCTGATAGGTATTGTTGCGCTCAATATTAAAAAAGATGTCAAAAATATGATTATCACGCTTCTCTTTTTGGAAGTGGCGATGGTCGGTGTCTTTATCTCTTTGGATGCGATTATCTTCTATCTTTTCTGGGAGTTTTCCCTGGTACCAATGCTCTATATTATTGGTGCCTGGGGCGGAGAGAGACGACTGTACGCAGCGGTCAAATTCTTTCTCTACACCTTTGCCGGCTCATTAATCATGCTAATAGGCATGCTGTATGTGGCTTATGTGTACCATTCCGTCTCTGGCTCTTGGAGCTTTGCGATCACGGACTGGTATGCGTTGATCCTGCCGCTAGATGTTGAGAAGTGGTTGTTCTGGGCATTCTTCCTTGGGTTTGCAATCAAGGTACCGATGTTCCCATTCCATACCTGGCTGCCCTATGCGCATGGTCAGGCACCGACAGTGGGTTCAGTCATCTTGGCAGCAGTGCTGCTCAAGATGGGTACCTATGGTTTTGTGAGATTCTCATTGCCGATGTTCCCTGATGCTTCCGTGCTCTATATTACGCCTGTAGCGATTCTAGCGATCATTATGATCATCTATACGGCGATGGTCGCCTATGCGCAGGAGGACATGAAGCAGACGATCGCCTACTCCTCTGTATCGCATATGGGTGTGATCATTATCGGTACGTTTGCCATGAACGCAGAAGGAATCACTGGATCGATCTTCTTGATGCTTTCGCATGGTATCGTCTCGGGCGCACTCTTCCTCTTGGTAGGATCGATCTATGACCGACGCCATACCAAGCTGATGAGTGAGTTTGGAGGGCTGGCTTCTGTGATGCCAAAGTATGCCGTGATCTACGGTATTATGCTGATGGCTTCTGTGGGTCTGCCACTGACAATTGGATTTGTAGGAGAGTATCTCTCTCTGGCAGGATTCTATAAGATATCACCAGTCATGACAGCCCTTGCAGGCACCTCGATCATCTTGGGAGCCGTGTATATGCTGAACCTCTACAAGCGTTCCTTCTTTGGCCCTGTGACCAATGAAGCAAATAAAAAACTGAATGACCTAGATGGCAAAGAGTTGGCAGCACTGGTGCCGCTGGTACTGATCGTTATCTGGCTGGGAGTCTATCCCAAGCCTGTATTGGTACCGATTGACAATTCGGTCAGGGCATTGACCAGCTTTATGCATGAAAAGGCACAGACAAAAACGGCAAAAGCCACCATACTGGTAAGCAAAAAAAATAAGGAGATGAAGTAATGTTAGAGTCTATCTCAGTAAGTTTAGAATCCCTAAACCTGATCACACTTTCTCCCATGCTGATTGCTATTGTTGGTGCGTTGCTGATTCTCGTGATTGATCTTTTCAAAGAGAATTTGGACAAGACACTCTATGTGATGCTGACCATGCTGATACTGTTTGTAGATATTGGAGCAACCTATAGTCTCAATATCAACGAACGGGGATTTTTTGACCTGATGCTGGTAGATGGTATTTCAGTGGTGTCACAGCTGATCATTCTGATTGCATCACTGTTCTTTATTCCTCTGGCACTGACTGCGTCAAGTAAGCGTTTTCATGAATATTCCTATCCTGAGTATTTTGCCCTCTTCCTCTTTATGGTGGCAGGATTCCAGTTTATGGTTTCGACGGATAATCTGATATTGATCTTTGTCGGACTGGAGACGGCATCACTCTCTCTGTACACTTTGATAGCGATGCACAATACCAAAGGCGCACATGAGGCAGCAGTAAAGTACTTTACTATGGGTGCGCTTGCAGCTGGCTTCTTCCTAATGGGTTCAGCAGCGATCTATGCCTTGACAGGCTCGGTTGAGCTATACGAAGTAGCCAAGATACTTCAGTCACAGGGAGCTGATAGTACAGCCTTTATGCTGCCTGTACTGGGAGGCGTAGTGCTGATGTTGGTAGCCGTAGGATTCAAGGTTTCTCTCTTTCCTTTTCATATGTGGACACCGGATGTCTACGAGGGCTCCAGCGCACCTATGGCAGGCTATATGTCTATCGTACCAAAGTTGGCTATGGTGACAGTAGCGATGCGTATTTTCGGTATCTATATCAATCTGGATATCGAGGCGGTCTCCTATCTGATTATTATCATTGCGGTGATCACCATGACGCTTTCCAATATGATGGCACTGGTACAGAAGGATGTCAAGCGGATGCTTGCCTACAGCTCTATCTCTCATGCAGGCTTTATCATGGCGGCATTGGCATTGGGCACTACCAAAGCCAATAGCAGTATTTTCCTCTACTATGCGATGTTTATGGTAACCAACCTAGGTGCCTTTGCCATGCTCTGGATCTCTCAGCATAAGAAAAAAAGCTTTGATGAGCGCTATGACCATCCCTTTGAGAAATTTTCCGGTATGATCTCGATCTCACCGATGGCAGCAGTGGTCATGGGTATCTTTATGCTCTCTCTGGCAGGTGTGCCTCCCTTCAGTCTCTTCTGGGGTAAACTGTATCTAATCAGCTCGGTCGTGGATTTCGCTGTGGCAACAGCAGAGACCAAATATATGATCTTGGCGATCGTGATGGTGCTCAACTCTGCGATCGCGGCATACTATTACCTCAAGCTGATCGTGTATATGTTCCTCAGAGCACCCTCGACTTCTGAAACGGTCGTTTATGCCAACCAGTCCCGACCACTCAATGTAGTGATTGGTATTTTGGTGGTAATCACGATTACTTCGATCTTCTATGTACAGCCTCTGCTTGAGTTCATCTCCTATCTCGTAAGCTCCAGTGGATATTAACACGCTCCAAAGGATGTATGTATTCATACATCCTTCCCCTCCCCTTATCTTGATTTAACCTGGCTCGGGATAGAATACCAGTATATCATCCAACTGTTCAAGGAATATTGATTGAAAGAAATTACTTTAGAGACAAAGATCTACGATCTTCTCGGCGACTACCAAGGGATGAAAGAGATCCTGATAGGGATTAACCCCAAATTTAAAAAACTCAACAACCCGGTACTTCGTCGTACGCTTGGTAGGGTTGCTGGTGTGAGGCAAGCGGCTATTGTAGGTGGTATGGAGCCCATGGATCTGCTTAATCAGCTCCGTTTGGCAGTAGGACAAGAGTCTATTTGTGAGACCTGCACAGAAGAGTCAGAAGCATGTCATGTGCCTGCTGCAGTGCCAAGACCTAGTTGGCTACAGGGTGACCCTGCAGCTATACTCGATGCCAATCAGATCCTGGATGAGGATAAAAACCCCTTGGCACTTGCCCGAAAGGCACTAAAGTCTTTGGAGGCGGACAGATTTATCCTTCTTGTGGCTGATTTTCGCCCAGAGCCTCTGATTGATGAGTTTATCAAGGATGGCCATCTTGTCTATACCGAAGAGCACAAAGACACTCTGTTCTATACCTATGTCCAAAAAGTGTATTAGCAACAAATTTGTCGATAGATCTCTTCGGTACTCCCTGAGAATGTCACATCAAACTGTGAGTTGCTAAAGGTAGTCTGTCGTTTGGCTAGCTGGGCGGTATGGGTAGTTATCTGCTCCGCTAGTGTGCCTTTATTGTAGATACCATCTAGGTATGCCAGAGTCTCCTTGATCCCAATCGCTTTCATACTGTTGGGGGTACGACCGTAACTGTGCTCCAACATACAGACTTCATCGATCAGTCCAGCCTTTATCATACTGTGTGTCCGTGTAGCAATCCGCTCTCTCAGGAGGGCTCTCTCAATGGTGATTTGATAGAGAGGAAGCGCCCCTTGAATTACTGGTTTGGGGGGATGCTGCGCAAAATATGCAGAGGGGGTCAGTCCAGTTTCAAAGTAGATATCCAGTGCTTTCTCAATGCGATAGCGATCAGCTGACTTGATATGTCGCATGTAGTTCGGGTCAAGTGCCATGAGCATGGCATGGCTCTCTGCGAGATTTTGGAGGGCTTGACTGCTCTTGGCTCTGCTTTGGGAGGAGATGGCAGGGAGGTCACTGATACCCCCCAATAGCATTTTCAGATAAAATCCGGTACCACCGACAATAATAAGTGCTTTGCCTGCTTTTTGTGCATGAGAGAAAGCTTCCTGATAGAGAGTCATATAGGTGGTCACGTCAAAAGGGGCATCAGGAGAAAGAATATCCATACCAAAATGGAGGATACCCTCCCGCTCTTCCATCGTAGGCTTGGCAGAGGCGATATCGATCTCTTTGTAGAGTGAGAGTGAATCCAGTGAGAGGATCATGGCATCCAGTTTTTTCGCAAGCATAACAGCAAGTGCAGTTTTTCCAGAAGCTGTAGGTCCGATCAGTGCAAATTGTTTCATCTGCATATCATAACAAGATAGCACTAAGGGTTAAGTGCCAAAAGTGTAGAATACATGGAAAAGATCCGCTTACAAAAGAGAGGGAAATATGAACTTATATGATAAGCATAATCGTTTTAATCTTGCCAACCTTATTACCT
>JALWVW010000336.1 GCA_027079365.1 Campylobacteraceae bacterium
TTTCCAATCTCCCACGCCAGCGCCAAAGCCTGCTCTTTTCAGCCACATTCCCTGACAAGATCGATCAGCTCTCTCGGACTATCCTTAAAGCCCCTCAACGCATCACTATAGCATCAACCCACACCACAGAGGTTATCGAGCAGCTTGTCTACGAGGCAGAGCCCTCTGCAAAACCCCAGGCACTCCTACGCATACTCAAATCACTACAGCCCGCCTCTGCACTGCTGTTTTGCAATAAGAAGGTGGAGACAGAGGTGGTGGCAGATCTGCTTCATGATGCGGGATTTTCTTCAGATGTGTTGCATGGAGATCTCGATCAGAGAGGGCGAGATGAGGCGCTGCTGATGTTTGCCAACGGTACGACACGGATACTCGTGGCGACAGATGTGGCATCGCGAGGGCTGGATATCCCTGAGATCGAGTTGGTGATCAATTATGATCTCCCGCATGACCCGGAGATCTATACCCACCGTATCGGTAGAACAGGTAGGGCAGGTGCTACGGGCAAAGCTGTCACACTTATCACTCCCAGAGAAGCTGCCAAACGCGTGGAGATCGCACCAGAGGCACGGCAGCAGACTTTGGTATCGATAGAGCCGGACAGGCATTTTACCATGGAGAGCCAGCGGGTCACACTCTGTATCGATGGAGGCAAGAAAGCCAAACTTCGTGCAGGGGATATCCTCGGCACACTCTGTAAGGAGATCGGGCTCTCGCCTGAGCAGATAGGCAAGATCACGATCGGGGAGAGGCAGTCTTATGTGGCGGTGGAGCGCTCTGTAGCCCAAAAGGCGCATAAGGGGCTGCAAAAGGGCAGGATCAAGAAGCGCAAATTCAGGGTCTGGTGGCTCTAGGCTCTTTTGATGAAACCGATCATTGACTTTCAGCACATCACAGTAGATTACGGCATGGGACCGGTACTGAAGGATATCACACTGTGGATCGCTGCCGGAGAGCATACAGTGATCCTGGGAGCCAATGGTTCGGGTAAAAGCACCCTGATGAAGCTTTTCTCTCATGATATCTACCCTAGCAGCAAGTATCCCTATAGAAAAGAAATTTTTGGTGAGGAGACATGGAGTATCTGGGAGCTCAAAAAGCGTTTGGGTATCATCACCAATGATCTGCATAGTATCTTTGCCTCACAGTCAGGGCAGTTGAGCGGTCTGGATCTGGTGCTCTCAGGATTTTACAGCGCACTGGATATCCTCTCTTATATGGATATCAGCCCAGAGCAGCGCGCCAAAGCAGTCGAAGCGATGGCACTGCTGGAGGTGACCCATCTGATGCATACGCCTGTCCGACAGATGTCCACAGGGCAGCTACGCCGCTGCGTGATTGCACGGGCGATGGTGCATGCACCACAAGCGCTGCTGCTGGACGAACCGACGAGCGGTCTGGATATCAAGGCACAGAGGGAGTTTGTCGCTCTGATTCAGCGGCTCTCTACTGAGGTGACGATTATTCTGATCACCCATCATATCGAGGAGATCTTTCCTGAGATTGCCAAGGCCGTACTGCTCAAGGACGGAAAAATCTACAAAACAGGTAATAAAGCGGTAATACTTAACAGCGAAAATCTAAGCCATATCTTTGATACAGTCCTAAGAATAGGCGTGAAAGAGGGGAAGTACTATATCGAAAATAGATATTGATATTTTTATATATTAATGTTATAATACTTTCATATTTTATCGGAGTGAAGGGGTGACAGTCATGAAGAAATTACTATTATGGAGTGTGCTTGCTGCGTTTGTGACGCTAGTTTCAGGATGTACCAATACGGTCAATGGCATACAGGAGGACAGCAGCGAAGCTTGGCATGGCACCAAGCGTGTCATTCATGAAGCTACTGCCGAAGACTAGATGGAGCCTACAGAGGTTCTACTCGTAGTCAGTGTTGAGGGCTTACTGGATCAGGCTGTTTTTGAAAAACAGCTCAAAAGAGAAGGCTTTACGCCTATCTCTGATGAGCCCTTCACCTACCTAGGAGAGACCACCACCCACAAGATCAACACTGTCCTCTACCTCCATTCCGCTGTCCAGTGTGCCCTCACCAAGGCAGGCTTCATCACCTGCAAGATCATCTTCCAGATAGGAGAATACCCGATGGAAGCATACCGCTATGACAAGGAAGAGAAGTGCTTTGTGCCAGTGGAGCTGTAGCTTACCCATGTTTTGAATATAGGCCTTCAGGTATAGCAGAAACAGGGTAATTGTCTAGCAAAACCTATTTGACAATTTTTGACAATGATAAGATACAATATTGGATGCGCTTACACATAGTCAAGAGATTGGAAAAAGAGAATTTTTATTGGATTATCGGGTTTTATGCCTTGATACTGGCGGGGATCACTCATTTTTTGTTCATCTTTCTCTTTCTTTTTTAGGGGTCTTGTCATTGGCCGTGGTCAATATTCTCAGTGTGCTGGTGTACCTCTACTGCATCTTTGGGCTTGCTACGATGACGCTGGAGACCAAGGATGACAGCCTCATCGGCTGGCTCGTCTATGCTGAGCTTATGGGACATGGGATTATCGCTACCTATTTTTTGGGTTCAGGGAGTGGGTTTCAGTACTATATCTATATCCTATTGTTGATACCTTTCTTTGTCACTACCTATACCATACCTGTACATCTACTCCGCATGGTGGGGGTGATTGTGGTCTCGCTACTTTTGGAGATATGGAGCCAGAATCATATGCCGATGATTGCCTTGGGCAGTACTTCTTTGAATGCCTTGCATTATATGAACCTGACGCTGTCTCTGATGATGGTTGCAGTGATATCCTATTTATATACGCTGTATGGACAGATATACCAGAATTTGCTTTTTGAAAAAAGCAACAATGACCCCTTGACCAAACTATACAATCGCCGTTATGTGGATGAAATGTTTGAGAATGAACGAATCAGACACCAAGACCATGAGAGCACTTTTGCACTCTTACTCATCGATATTGACTATTTTAAGAAAATCAATGATCTATATGGGCATAGGTGCGGGGATGATGTACTGATCCGACTCGCCTGTATACTGAAAGAACATGTCAGAGATACCACCATTGTCTCACGCTGGGGTGGGGAAGAGTTTCTCGTGGTGTTGGAAAACAGTACAGAGAATGAGTTGGTAGCCATAGCAGAGCGTCTGCGTAGGATGGTAGAAGATACCGTCATGCATGAAGCGCAATCGATTCAGATCACTGTCACCATAGGAGGTGCTGTCTCCCAAGCACACGAAACATTTCAAATGACCTTGTCTCGTGCAGATAAAGCACTCTATCAAGGTAAGCTTCATGGTAGAAACCAGGTCTGCTTGGCTTAGAAATAAAGAGTAGATCGGATGGGTAAAATAGAGTAGAAGTATAAAATATTTTGTGTGAATATGTATCTTGAAGTGAATTGGTTGCGGGAGGCGGATTTGAACCACCGACCTTCGGGTTATGAGCCCGACGAGCTACCAAACTGCTCTATCCCGCGACAGGAAAGT
>JALWVW010000337.1 GCA_027079365.1 Campylobacteraceae bacterium
TAATGCTCAGCGATAAAGTCGATATCCTTATCTCCCCTGCCTGAGAGGTTGATGAGTATCGTACCGACATTTGGTTCTTTGGCGAGCTTCTTTGCGTAGGCAACGGCGTGGGCAGATTCGATGGCGGGGATGATGCCCTCTAGACGAGAGAGCTCAAAGAACGCATCGATCGTCTCTGTATCCGAGATATAGGCATAGTTGACTCTGCCGATGTCTTTGAGATAGCTGTGCTGAGGGCCTACGGAAGGGTAGTCCAGACCACTGGCTACTGAGTAGACTTCTGCCGGCTCACCATCTGCGTCTTGGAGCATGTAGGATTTGAAACCATGCATCACGCCTGGCTTGCCATGTGTCATGGTAGCGGCATGCTCTCCGAGGGTATTGATATCTCTGCCTGAGGGCTCGACCCCGTGCATGGCTACGCCTTCATCCTTCATAAAGGCAGTAAAAAGTCCGATAGCATTGGAACCACCGCCCACACAGGCGACAAGGTTATCGGGAAGTTTTCCCGTCATAGTCTGGAATTGCTCTCTTGCCTCTACACCGACGATGGACTGGAAGTCTCTGACCATACGGGGATAAGGGTGAGGGCCGACGATAGAACCGATACCGAAGAGCTGTGTCTGAGGATCACCAAGATAGGCACCAAAGGCAGAATCTACTGCCTCTTTGAGTGTCTTGCGACCATGCGTGACAGGGATAACATTGGCGCCAAGGATCCGCATACGGATAACATTGGGGTGCTCTTTGGCCATATCCACTTCACCCATATGGATGTCGCACTCCAATCCTACCAGTGCAGCAGCGGTTGCCAATGCTACACCATGCTGTCCGGCACCAGTCTCTGCGATCAGCTTCTTCTTGCCCATCTTCTTGGCAAGCAGGGCTTCTCCTAGACAGTGGTTGATCTTGTGTGCACCAGTATGGTTGAGGTCTTCTCTCTTGAGGTAGATATCTGCCCCGTACTTGGCTGAGAGGTTTTTGGCATGAAAGATCGGGCTGGGTCGCCCGACATAATGCTGATAGAGATCTGCCAACTCTGCCCTGAATGCCGGGTCTTCTCGTATCTCCTCGTAGGCAGCAGTGACCTGATCCATGATCACCTGTAGTTCAGGTGGAATGAAACTGCCGCCGTACTCTCCAAAATATCCCTCTTTATTAGGTAGCTCGCAATCAAAAATATTCTCTGCCATGTTTTCCTCCAGAAATAGTATAATATTGTATAATACGGATTATACGCTAACCTTTTTTGAGCAAGACTGAAAAAAGGTATAGCGGCAGGGCTAAAAATGAAATAATAGTGATTTGAAACAGTAAGGGTGCCACTAAGGAGGGTAGAAATGGAAAATATTGAGAAGAAATTTATACAGCTGACACAGATTCCTCACTGTAGTCATCAGGCGGAGGCGCTGAGAAATTTTCTAGTGGATTTCGCCAGAGAGCGGGGCTACAGGGTAGAGGTAGACTCTGCAGACAATATCTTGGCATATAAGGGCAAGCCAACACTCTGTCTGCAGGCACACTACGATATGGTCTGTATGGGCAAAGCACCTGAGATAGAAACCTATGAAGAGGGAGGCTGGCTCAAAGCCAGAGATGCTTCACTGGGTGCTGACAACGGTGTTGCGGTCGCTATGATGATGGCGCTGATGGAGCGCAGTCTGGAGCTTGAGTTTCTCTTTACGGCGGATGAAGAGGTAGGGCTGGTCGGTGCCAATGCACTGGATTTTCCGCTCTACAGTAAGCAGATGCTTAATTTGGATTTTGAGGAGGAGGCTGAGGTCTGTATCGGTTGTGCCGGAGGTGCTGATATCGTTGCTTCCAAGCAAGGCAGTACGGTAGAGGGGAGTGGGGCATGCTACGAGGTCTCCGTCAAAGGATTACCAGGAGGGCATTCTGGTGTGGATATTGACAAGGGTATCCCCTCTGCCATTCAGGTGCTGACTGGCTATCTGGAGAGGCATGGCGTGGTACAGCTGTCTGTCCTGCATGGGGGGGAGCGGAGCAACTCCATTCCGGCCAACGCAGTTGCTGTCGTGCGAAGTGATACTACTCTGGAGGCAGAAGGAGAAGTGGCGGTACGCTTACTAAAAGAGCATCCCTCTGTGCTGACAGAAGGGAGGAGGCTGATCAGATATATAAGCCAATTTGCACAGGGTGTCCGGGAAACCGATGCGGTGTTGGGTATGCCGCACAGCAGTATCAATTTGGCGATCGTCCATACAGATACACTGGGAAATATCACTATAGAGTACAGTGCGAGAGCGATGGATATGGAGGCACTCTCTGCCCTGACAGAGGAGACGGTACAAACCTGTGAAGTATGGGGGTTTGAAGTACAGGTCAAGGACAAATATCCTGCCTGGAGACCGCAGAGCAATGACTTTACGGCATTAGTGGGCAAGCATATGAAGGGGGTTTTTGGACATAGTCGCACCATGGCGATCCATGCCGGACTGGAGTGCGGCATCCTCTCTCGGAAGTACCCCAATATCCAGTTTGCTTCGATCGGCCCTACGATCAAATACCCCCACTCTACCCGGGAGATGGTCAACCTCAAGTCAGTCGAAGATACCTATGCGGTGCTCTGCCGGATCGTCTCTGATGTGGAGTTGGGGGTCGATGTGGATCTATAGGGTGCCTATAGTATGATGATTAGCATCCCAGTAAAGAGCAGCTGCAGGGCAAAGAGCAGCGAAGAGACTTTCAAGGCGGTACCTGCAGTCTTGATAATCGTACCAAAATGGATCATCAAGCCGATGGCAGACATTGCCACCATCGCAATATAGTGGCTCGAGAGAGAAATGAAATGTTCCACTGCCTTGGGCAGTACTCCCAGAGATGCCAAGGCAGAAAAGAGCAAAAACCATAGGATGAAATAGGGGATACCTACTTTGGCCTTCTCTGTGTTGTTTTCCTCGCTTTTACTTTCTCGTCTGGCCAAATAAATAAGGATGAAGACCAGAGGTGCCAGCATAAGCACTCTGCCCATCTTAATCACTGTGGCGTAATGACCGGCAGTATCGGAGATGCTAAACCCCGCCGCTACCGCCTGACCGACTGCCTGTAGGGTATTGCCGGTCAGGATACCGCCCTGCATATCGTCAAAGCCAAGTATGCGTGCCAAAAATGGTACCAGAAAGATACCGATTGTTCCCATGAGATTGACCAGTGCGATACTGATGGCGATATCATCGCTCTTGACCTTGACTACGCCAGAGGTGGCAGCGATGGCAGAGCTACCACATACGGCATTGCCTATGCCGAGCATGAGAGAGAGTTTGGGGTTGAGCTTGAAAAGTTTGCCCAAAAAGATTCCCATAGATATCGTAAAGGCCATAGCGATAATGATGATAAAGAGTGTGCGAAAACCCAGATTTGCCAGCATGGTGAAGTTGAGATTGATCCCCATGAGGGCAATAGCAAACATCAGCAGATCCTTTTCGGCAAAGCGTACCCCGCTTTTGTA
>JALWVW010000338.1:0-5646 GCA_027079365.1 Campylobacteraceae bacterium
GAGGGTAGCTTTCTCCAGTGAGAGTCCTAGCTCATCAGTGATCAGTGTACCACCAGTCAGAATAGCGATGTCTTTGAGCATCTCTTTTTTACGGTCTCCGAAACCTGGTGCTTTGACCGCTGCGATGTTGAGTACGCCCTTGAGTCTATTCAATACCAGCGTGGTGAGTGCTTCACCTTCTACATCATCGGCGATGATCAGTAGAGGTCTTCCACTCTGCTGAGACTGCTCCAGAAGGGGCACCAGATCCTTCAGCGAAGTGATTTTACTGTCTGTAATGAGGATCAGAGGATTTTCGAATTCAGTGGTCATCTTCTCGGAGTTGGTGATAAAGTAAGGAGAGAGATACCCTCTGTCAAACTGCATGCCCTCTACGACATCCAACTCATCATTGATCCCTTTGGCCTCTTCAACTGTGATGACACCATCTTTGCCTACTTTTTCCATAGCCTCTGCAATAAGGTTACCGATCTTTTCATCGGAATTGGCAGAGATAGTGGCTACCTGAGCGATCTCTTTTTTGTCTTTGACCTCTTGGCTCAGACTTTTAAGCTCTTCGATGATCGCAGTGGTGGCCTTGTCCATGCCTCTTTTGACCTCTATAGGGTTGGCACCGGCAGTAATGTTTCGTAGACCTTCCTGGAAGATCGCCTGCGCCAAGACAGTAGCTGTGGTGGTACCGTCACCTGCTTCATCAGCCGTATTGCTGGCGACCTCTTTGACCAGTTGCGCACCCATATTTTCTAGTGCATCTTCTAGTTCGATTTCTCGTGCGACCGAGACACCATCTTTGGTGATACTTGGTGCACCGAAACTCTTCTGGATGAGTACATTACGACCTCTTGGTCCCATGGTTACTTTGACTGCATCAGCCAGTTTGCATACACCACTATAAAGCCCGTTTCTTGCTTTGTCTGAAAAATATATTTCTTTTGCCATATTTTATCCTTTTATATTATTTATGTGTTATTTTAGAACACCAAGAATGTCATCACTGTTGAGGATGAGGTATTCTGTACCATCGAGCGTGATCTCTGTGCCACCATATTTGCCAAATACCACTGTGTCGCCATCTTGGATACCTTCATCTTGGGCATCGGGTCCGGTTGCGATCACTTTGCCCTGTAAGGGCTTCTCTTTGGCTGTGTCAGGTATGATGATGCCTGAGGCCGTGGTCGTGACCTCTTCTTCTCTCTCTACCAATACTCTATTTGCTAAGGGTTGAAAAGTCATAGCTTCTCCTTCTTAAGTTTATTAATTTTTATGAAAGGGTATTTTAGTCATTTTTTTTTAATATGTCAATGGAAAATAGTGATTTTTGTTAAAAATATGAGTCATATGGACTAAAGATTATTTAGTATGGGAGAGTTATCTTTACTATTTTTGTCTTTTTTTCCTCATTTTGGGAGAAATTAATAATAGATTAGGTAAAATTCCGTCTCATTTATAAAGTGGCAAGGTAGCTCAGCTGGTTAGAGCGCTGGTCTCATAAGCCGGAGGTCGGGGATTCGAGTTCCCCTCTTGCTACCACTTTGAACAAACCGTTTTCCCTACTTCTGTTAACCTTTTATTTACTTTTTAAGATTAATTAATATAAAATGTGGTATTCTATGCCATTTAGGTGATAATTTTAATAATTATTGCTGGATTTATTGCAAGGAGTATAAGGATGTTTAAGCGTTTAATGACTGTGGCTTTAATGCTAGGGGTGGGTACATATATATATGCTGGAGACAGTACGAGACAGATCAGTGAAGAGAGTGAAGTTTTCGTAGGTGTTGAGCTGGGAGCAGTGCTGATACAGGGTGATACAGACGGCACAATACTTGGCGAAAAAAATCATGACGGTAGTGGTGTTTCTGTCGGATTAAGACTGGGTGCGCAGAATGCTATGTGGAGGTCTATGGTGCTGTTTGATTATTTCAACAGTGATGATGATGACCAGACTTATGAGCGGGCGATGGTGCAGGTAGATTATTATATTATGGCAGCCAACTTCAGCACTACTGCATTTAGACCATATATCGGTGTCAATGGTGGTTATGTAAACTATGAAACCACAGGTAAACCAGATATTAACGGTTTCACCTATGGTGGGCAAGTAGGGTTCACTGCTGCAGTATCCGACAATATCGACTTTGATGTCGCCTATAGACATGCTTTTGCTGGTCCGGATGAATTGGATCATATCGGAAATGTTGTCTTCGGTGTAAACTATCTTTACTAAGAATTTGAGAGCAGGGAGCTAGAATGAAGAGACAGGTACTGTTTGCGTTTTTCGCATCATTGATGCTGATGTTGAGTGGGTGTGGGAGCAATGATAAGATAGACAGTGGTAGTGGTACAAATGCCAATAAAGCTGTGACACTGGAGACATCTATAGATAGCAGTGGAAGAGATTTTAATATTAGTGCGAAGATCACAAAGGCTACAGACTTTGCCGTAGCACTTAAAAACTTTGAGCTTCTCAGTGTAGGAGGCTGTGAGATAGAGAGTGTTTCCCTACCTTCTGATTTTAAGATGGCGGGAGGCAAGGGTTCTTACGAGAGTGTACAATTTTCTGGTAGATTCAAAAATGACTGTACACCTGCCGGTCACACAATAAAATTTACCCAGACTATTTCTGATGGCAGCCGAAGCAAGACAGAGACGGTAACATATGACAGCGCAGCATCTTCCGGTGGAAGTACAGGCGGAGGGGGATCAACAACAGCTCCTGTTAATGGTTTCTTCAATGCCACTACACCGCTCATGATAACACAGGCAAGCCATGACTACAATATTACAATACAAGTACTAGAGGGTGGCTATGCTGCAAGTGGAAAGACAGTCAAAGCAAAACCCTTCGATAGACAGTATGGGAGTATCGGTAACCCTACGATACAGACAGGAGCAGACGGCTACGCGGTATTTAAATACACCTCTCCTCAAATACTCCCAGCCAACGGTTCATCTATGACCGTAACATTAACAAATGACGAAAACGGTACGCTTATTTCACAAGACATTATTTTGCAGTTTAGCTCCAATGGAGGTAGTCAGTATAATTTGATCAATGTCTCAACCCCAGTGCGTGTAACGGCACCTAGTGAGACACAAGAAATTTCTGTATATGTAGTAGACAGTACAACACTGATAGGTGTCCCCAATAAGCAGGTAAGTATTACAACCATAGAAAAGGGCTACGGGAGTATCGATGCAGCAAGCACAAGTACTGATGATGCCGGAAAAGCAACTTTTAATTATACTTCTCCAGCAGATTTAACTGGGCTCACGCGTACAACTGCTATATTGAGTTTTGAAGAAAATGGTGTGGTATTGCATCAGTCAGTAAATATTGAGGTTGATACAGCAGCGCCTACTGATAAGCAGAGTATTCAAGTGTTACCGCTAGACTCAAATGTTAGTGTAGGGTCTGAAGCAAAACCAATTAATGTCTATGTAAAAGATAGCACAGGTAGACCAGCTGTAGACACATCTGTTGTTGTTGAATTTTTCAATGCAAAGTATGGAGCAATGAATAAATATGAGGAGAAGACTGACAGTAATGGACATATAGAATTTGTATATATTGCACCTTTGATCATTGATGCTCTGGATGGTCAAATGTTTGATTTTAATGTGTCTTTAAAATCTGATCCTTCTATTGTGAAGACTGTTAGAATTGGTTTTCATCAAGCAGTTAATATCTCTCCAGTTTCTGATATCTATATCGCACCAAATGATATTACTATAGTAAGAGCAGGGGAAGAACGCACGATTAAAATAACAACGGTAGATTCTGGAAACTATGCTGTCTCAACAAACTTGAGGCTAGAAAACCCGACATTGAACGGTAAAGATTATGGCTCTTTCGATGTAAGTGATTTTTCTACAGATGCATTGGGGAATTATCTTGTTACCTACACGGCACCAACCAGTCTGAGTGGATTATCTGAAAGAAATATTTCAGTAGTAGAGTTGAGCACCAATCTTACAAAGACATTGACATTGCATTTTCAGCAGCCAGCATCAACAGAAATAAGTTATAACCTAGATCTAAGTGTTGATCGATCTATAAAAGTAGATGGTAGCGGGACTTTAGGTATTAAGATTCACGAAACAGGAAAACCAAATGACCTGATAGCACGAGCAGATGTAAAAAATGTGACTGCAACGATGAAGTTTCCAAAGATGCTTCTTTTTGAAAACAACCTTACTTCCATAACATATACAAATGAAAATATAGGTACTTATACTTTATTTGCTCAGCATTTATCGGGTGTAGCTGTAATTGAAGTGGTGGCAACAGTATTTAACGGAGTGAGAGACATAACCCTGAGAGAAGAATTTCCTGTTGTTATTACCTCCGGTCCAGTCTCCTCTATGTCAATGTTTCATTCTCGCAACAGTTTTGACACAGGCAGCGGTAAATATCAGGATTTTTACACCATCCATGCGGTAGATAAATACGGAAACCCAGTGAGCAAGGGGACAGCCTTGCACCCTACGCTTATTAATGGCGTGAAAGAACAACAGATTACAGGAAGTATTGCTACAGGTGATCCTTCCGTATTTAGCGACAACCATGCAGACTTTAGTGCAGTTGTTGACAATGCTGGAGCTACTGCTGGAGATAGACTTATAGTCCTCCCTTCTCCTACTAAAACAAATAAGTATTATCTGGGTGATTGGAGCATTAAGGATCATACGGCTACAACACTTACTTTAGATGAAAAATATGACGATGTTGCTGCAAATGGACTAACCTATGTTGTCGGTAATGAAAACCGTATTGTTACGATTAATGGTCAATCCGTTACAGCAACAGCAGATATCAGTAGCCCTAATGACAGCTTTTTAACTGATGCCCAAGGTAGTATGGAGTTTGTTGTCACCTATGACCCAGCATTAAAAGGGAAAGAGTTTTACCTAGCTGCCAATGGTCCCAGCAGTGAAAAGCGTATTGGTACAGCATTGAAGTCTTCGTTCTTCTATGGAGGGTATCAATTGAGATCGCTTATCAACGAAATTAGCTTGACGCAACCTGGAGATTCTTTTAGTACAGGGTTTTACATGTTAGATTCTGTGGGGAAGACATATGCAGGGCAATATAATGTGAAAATTGATAATTTTGATGCAAGTAAGGGAGGATTTAGTATTGATAATACAACTCATGATTTCCAGTATTCTGCACCATCAAATCCTGATGAATTTAATGCACTCATAGGTACAACCTATGAATTCAACCTTACTGTTTCAGAGACAGATGAGACATTTGAAACGATTAGGGTACATTATACGAGTGATAAGGATTATACGAATTATGCTATTTCGTCTGCAGAAAGCAATTTCACTATTGGTCAAGCAGATCAAGAGCATGCATTATCCTTCTATGTGAGTGATGGTTCAAAAGCAATTGCAAACGAAGAAGTAAGGGTTGAGTTTATTGATCCACTAAAAGGAAGTATGGTAGACTATACTGCTGTGACAGATATCTCAGGTCGCGCACTGTTTACCTATAGGGCACCAAGTGATTTGGCGCTACTTTATAATAATCCTGTGACTATTCATGCATATGTCAGTAACAAGAATACTATACAGACATCTGTTACTGCCTTGTTTGTGCAGAACAATTCATATGCATTAACCAATGAAAATGACATT
>JALWVW010000338.1:5746-11354 GCA_027079365.1 Campylobacteraceae bacterium
GATATTAATATAAGTGCACAGGCACAAATTTCTGACTATAATTTGACAAATATAACCACACCTATTGTTGTAAATTACGACAGTGAGATTAAGGCAATTTCTGTAGATGTTGTAGATCAAAATGGTATCGGTAAAAGTAATACGGATGTAAGTATAACAGCAGTCAATGGTATACAGTATGGATCCGTTGTAAGTGCTTCTACTGTAAAATCAAACAGTAGTGGCAGAGCTACATTTAGCTATAAGGCTCCTGATGATGTCGCAGCTGTAGACGGTGAGACGACGACAGTGGCAGTGATGATGACAGATAATGGTACCACCGTGAGCAGAAACATAGAGATAACATTTCATAAAATAGATCAGAATATTTCGGTACCTATTGTGGTGATAGCAAACACCTACAAGGAGATCAACCTGACACAAAACAGTCAGAATGTTCAGATGGAAGTACAAGTATTCGAGCAAGGAACCAATACACCGTATACGAGTGGTAATGTGAAGGTTTCTCTACCTAACAATGTGCTCCAGGGAGTAGATGTAGGTAGTTTCTCAGACTATACAGTTGCCATAGGAAGTAATGGAAAGGCAGTGTTTAACTATACGGGGCCACAAGATCTCCAGACACTGATAGATAACAATGAAAGCAATGCAACCTTCTCCTTTTTTCATGAAACAAATCCAACACAGCAGGAGAGTATAACAGTGAGTTATGATCTTCAGGCTGGATATATCCCCGCAAATTATCTTTTGACAACATCCAGTTCAGATGATAAACAGACGATGGGACTACAGACTTTAAAAACATTTACGCTTTATCTCAAAGATGATCAAGGAGTACTTACGGATGATGCAAATATAAATGAAATCAATATTACCAGCCAGAATATACTTGTAGGAAAGCTCGTGGATGCAGCCAATAATGGCAGCAATGAGACAACGCTGCATTTTAGTGGCAATAGCGCAGTAAACAGTAAATCATTCTCTATTCAAACATATACACGCTCAGGACTTCTTCCAGTTGAAATATCTGTAGGCTTTACTGATGCCAATGGCGATGCGCAGGTTCGTACAATTATTATGAATGTGGTTATATTCTCTGGCCCTCCTACTGCACTGAGTATCTCCTATGCGGGTGTTGAGCAGAACAGCACCGTGGCAAAGTACACAGAGAAATTTGCAGTAACCGTAACAGATGCGTATAACAATCCTGTCAATACTAGACCCTACATTGCTGTAGGTGCTATGGTGGAGTATGCTGTAGATGGAAGCAGTGCCACCGGCGATAGAAATACAACCTCTCCAAGGTTATGGCATGGCACGCATGATTCTCGTGGTGAACTTGAAGCACTAGGGGGACACAAGGCACAACTTACCACCACCAGTGATGCATTTAATTATGTAGATATTGACAATGACAAATTGGTGGTCTTTGGGGCAGGTTATGTCTATGAGGCACTGGGTAAGTGGGATATAGACTCTATAGCCAATCAGGTATTAACACTCAAAGATGACTACTATGGTACGACAAGATCTGATCTTGGCTTCGCAGTAGGTCACAATAATAGACAGGATCTCTGTTCTGGTGACCAAAGAGAATATGTGGGCAATATGAAGGCGAATAACTATCAACTTGATGCTAACGGGCATGTATTGGTGGAGTTTGAGTATGACTATCATTTGACTGGAAAAGATATGATGGTCTGGGCAAACCTGACTGGCTTCCAAGCAGACAATAATCAGACAGGAAGAATAGGGGAGGCACAGAAGCATACATTGAGAGGTAATGGTCTGAAGGCCATACCAGAAGATGGCTACAAAGTAGGAAAAGGAAAAACTGTGTCAGGAGCTACCTTTAAAATACATCATACTAATGCACCGGAATGGTATGATAATGGTAACTTCGGCTGGGCAGTAAAGTCTGGCAGCACTTGTGCTTGGTCGATAGATGATTGGAGTAACCTTTATGATGCTAGGACATGTTACGGCCCTGCGTATATTACATTTACGCTGACTGCACCAGTAGATAAAGACTGTACTTTTGCAATAGAAAGAATCAATACGGCAAGAGAGTTTACAGGCGTATCAACGCATTAGCAAAGTATGCAGAGATTTTCTCTGCTGCTTTAACTCCATTTTTCCTTCTTTTTACTATAATTTCATATATCCCAACCCTAGGCAAATCAATGATTGATCTCAAATACCTCCAAAAGAATTTTGATGAAGCAAGTCTTACGCTACAAAAGAAGGGTGTCGAAGCAGAGACACTCCAGACACTCCAAGGCCTTTTTGCAGACCTCAAGCAGGCGAATCAGGCACTTGAGGCACTGAAGGCAGAGCAGAATAGCCTTTCTAAACTTTTTGGTCAGCACAAGCGTGATGGCAAGGATACCACGGTGCTCAAATCTGAGCTGGATGGGCTGAAGGAATCTATCGTGCCCCTGCAGGAGAGAGCCAGAGAGGCGGAAGAGGCACTCTATAGTGTGGCTTTGACGATTCCCAACTTCCCCGATGACTCAGTGCCTAAAGGGGCAGATGAAGCTGAGAATGTAGAGATACGAAAAGTCCTGGAGCCCAGAACCTTTGATTTCGTACCGCTAGAGCACTGGGCGCTGGCGGAGAAAAATGGCTGGATCGATTTTGAACGAGGGGTGAAACTTGCCAAAAGCCGCTTCTCGGTCTTGCGTGGAGAGGCTGCTAGGCTGGAGAGGGTACTGATCAACTTCTTCCTTGATGCCAATGCAAAAAAAGGCTTCATCGAGCAGTCAGTGCCCTTTATGAGTAATGCTGCGATGCTTCAAGGTACGGGACAACTACCGAAATTTGAGGATGACCTCTTTAAGATAGAGGAAGAGAACCTCTACTTGATTCCTACAGCGGAAGTTCCATTGACCAATCTCTATCATGATGAGATACTCAAGGCCGAGGAGTTGCCACGGCTCATGACTGCCTATACTCCTTGCTTCCGTAAAGAAGCAGGCAGTGCAGGGCGGGATACGCGAGGGATGATCCGTCAGCATCAGTTCAACAAGGTAGAGATGGTAGCTATCGCCCATCCGGATAGCTCCGATGAGATATTTGACATGATGGTAGAGAATGCTTCTGATATACTTACTGCATTAGGGCTTCCCCATAGAGTCGTAGAGCTCTGCGGCGGCGATCTGGGTTTTTCTGCTGCCAGAACGATAGACCTGGAGGTGTGGCTACCCGGACAGAACAAATACCGAGAGATCAGCTCTATCTCCAACACCAGAGACTTCCAAGCCAGACGCGCCAAGATACGCTTTAAAGATGGAAAGAAAAACCGACTGGTACATACACTCAATGGCTCTGCACTGGCAGTAGGGCGTACCATCGTAGCAATCATGGAAAATTATCAAAATGCAGATGGGAGTATTGAAATACCGGAAGTATTGAAAAAGTATATGTAATTCCGTAGGGGTAGCCCCATGAGGCTACCCTTTGAATAACAATTATGTTTGTTGTTTTAAAGGCGCAAGGGCAACCACAAGGGGATTGCCCCTACACCGTCTTGGCGCTATCCTCATTTCTGATCTTCAGCATACCTTCCATACTCAGATAACTGTTCAATGCACCGATATAAGCTCTGGCAGAGGCCAGCATTGTATCCATACTGAGTCCATGCCCGATCATGGCAGGTTCGCTGTCATTGAAGGTGACCTTAACGGTGACATTGGCAAGGGCATCTTTGCCTTTGGTAACTGAGGTGACTTTATAGTCAAGCAGTCTTCCGTTGTGTCCCGTGATCCTGTCAATGGTTTTAAACACGGCATCGATCGTGCCTTCACCGATGCTGGCATCGGTGGTCTCTCTGCCTTCATGCCTAATAGTTACTGCAGCGCTTGGCACACCTCCGGTAGAGTCCATGAGCTGCATGGCTATCAACTCATAGGTTTTGGCAACACTACCCATTTCACTGGTGACCAGTGCCCTGATATCATCATCATAGATCTCTTTTTTCTTGTCTGCGAGTTCTTTAAATCTTTCAAAGGCACTGTTGAGCTCCTCTTGCTCTATCGTAAAACCAAGTTTCTCCAGCTTGCTCTTGAAGGCAGCTCTTCCTGAGTGCTTGCCAAGTACAAGGGTATCTTCCATATCCAATCCGATCTCTTCAGGACTAAATATCTCGTAGGTCTGCTTATGTTTGAGCATGCCATCCTGATGGATGCCACTCTCATGCGCAAAGGCATTCTTACCGACGATAGCTTTGTTTGGCTGTGGTTCAATGCCAGTGATGGTAGCGATAAGTCTACTGGTAGGGTAGATCTCCTTGGTATTGATAGTCGTTTTAAATGCTTCAAAGTAGTCCCCCCGTACCTTCATCGCCATGACCAACTCTTCTAGAGCTGCATTGCCCGCGCGTTCTCCTAGACCATTGATGGTACACTCTACTTGTCTGGCACCATGCAGGATGGCTTCGAGTGAGTTGGCAACAGCCAAGCCTAAGTCATTGTGGTTATGCACAGAGATGATGGCGCGATCTGCGATATAGGCATGCATCTGGGAGATCATCGTAGCAATCTCTGAGGGCATGCGGATACCTACGGTGTCGGGTAGGTTGATCGTACCTGCTCCTGCTTCGATAACGGCATCAGAGATCTCTTTCATGAAGCCGATATCGCTTCGTCCTGCATCCTCACAGCTGAACTCGACATCCTCCGTAAACTCTCGGGCATACTCTACTGCCCTGACTGCCCTTTTGATGACTTCGTCCGCTGTCATTTTGAGCTTGTGTTCCATGTGGATAGGGCTGGTAGCGATAAAGGTATGGATACGCTGTTTGGCTGCCTTGGATATCGCTTCTCCTGCTGCTTTGATATCGCTGTCTATCGCGCGGGCGAGTGAGCAGACAGTGGAGTCTGTGACTCTCTGTGCGATCTTTTCTATTGCATCGAAATCTCCCGGACTTGCTGCTGCAAAACCTGCTTCAATGATATCGACACCCAATCGTTCTAGTTGTGAAGCAATCTGTATCTTTTCACTGGTGTTCATGGAAGCACCGGGGCTCTGTTCTCCATCGCGTAATGTGGTATCAAATATGATAATATTTTCTTTGTTCATGGGTGTAACCTTATAGTGTTAGAACGCCTTTTGGCTTTAGATATGTTATTCTATCGAAATAGAAGTGAGAGTTGGGAGGGTTAATCGTTCAGACGATTAGGAGAGTGGAGACAGCAGGAGAATAGAGGCTACTTTGTTAAACCGCTTATGCGCGTGGTTGATGGTATAGTTCATGCTATTCTCCTTGGGATTTTTATCATTATACTTGAAGTTTACTTTTCTTCTTCTGTGTTACCTGGTTCCTCTGTTTTTGCTTCCGCTTCATTTTGTGCTTTGCGAGCATCTTCTGCTGCATGCTCCTCTTTGGCTACTTTAGTAGTATGGGCAAGGCGAGACTCTATGCCTTTGGAGAGCTCATACTCTTTTATGATCTCTCTTACTTTTTTCCCTTCAATCACTTCGACTTCAAGGAGCACCTGAGCCATGCTTTCTATAGCTTCTCGATAGGCCATCAGGGTTTTTTTAGTGTGGGT
Source organism: Campylobacteraceae bacterium (assembly GCA_027079365.1). Classification (GTDB taxonomy): domain Bacteria; phylum Campylobacterota; class Campylobacteria; order Campylobacterales; family Sulfurovaceae; genus JAAXPZ01. Next base: position 11,299 of record JALWVW010000338.1, read on the forward strand.
ATAGTGCTCATCCAGCATCGTCTTGATAGTCTCATCAATCTTTTCAGCGGTTTTTT
>JALWVW010000339.1 GCA_027079365.1 Campylobacteraceae bacterium
TTTTTCTGCTTTTTTCTCTCTATTTTACTTTGACTTCTATCAACTCTAGGTAGACTGACACTTGCTATAATCCTATAAAATTCTTATAAAATCGAGCACTTATGAAAAATGAATTACTCTATCAGCTTCAACACGCATTTCCCATGACACAAAAACCCTTTGCGCTCATTGCGCAGACACTTGACAGTACAGAAGAGGAAGTACTCGCTGCTGTCGCACAACTCAAAGAAGAAGGCATCATCCGTCAAACTTCTGCCATCTTTGATACCAAGCGTTTAGGATACAAATCCTCACTTGTCGCCTTCAAAGTCGCAGAGGATCAGATAGAGCAAGCGGCAGAGATCATCAACGCTCACCCCGGTGTCAGCCACAACTATCTACGCAACCATGCCTACAATATCTGGTTTACGATGGCTGTGGCTCCCGATAGCAAGTTTGGACTGGAAAAGACCATAGAGATCCTCAAGGCGCGTACCGGTGCCGAAGATGCCATCATTCTGCCCACACTTAAAATGTTCAAGATCAAGGTACAGATGGACACCACCGGAAAACGCGCCAAAAAAGAGAAGGTTAAAAAAGCTATTCACAAGGAGATCACCCTTACAACACAGCACATTGCGGTGATCAAAGAGTTGCAAAAAGATATCGCCGTCACCTCTGAACCTTATGCCGAGGCGATCAGCAGGCTTGGCATGGATTACGAAACCTTTTTTGCTATTGCCCACGAGCTCAAAGATACCGGTGTCATGCGTCGTTTTGCCACCATCCTCAACCACCGAAAAGCTGGCTTCTCTGCCAATGCCATGTCTGTCTGGTCAGTGCCAGAGGAGGATGGTGAACGCATCGGTCAAGAGATGGCGGAGTTCTCCGCAGTCAGCCACTGCTACCTGCGCCCCAAATACCCCAACTGGCCTTACAACCTCTTCGCCATGGTACACGCCAAAACCCAGGAGGAGTGTGACGCACTGATTGACGAAATGGCCAAAGAGAGTGGACTTACAGAGTATGGTAAGCTCTACTCCAGTGTGGAGTTCAAAAAGCAGAGACTCGTCTACTTTGACGAGGCGTTTAAGGTGTGGGAAAACACCCAAAACCTATAGAGAATCTCTAACAATAGGTAATTTCTACATATCATCTTTATCCACCAATCGGATATGGGAAACATGTCCATTCAGGCCAGAAGAGCACAATCCTGTTGCCCCATGATGATTGACATAAAATCCTTGTTTCCCTTCTCTTCTCGATGTGTCGTGCTCTAGTCCATTGACACAAAAAGGCTCTTTAATCTTTTTTCTGTTTCGGTAGATAGTGGTATAATCCTCTGTTCCTCTAAAAGGAATTTCAATTCTTCCTCTGGGGTCATCGTAGAGCCTTATGGCGATATTTTTTCGTACTCTGGGGTAGAAGAGTAGTGATCTGATTTTGTCATTTTCACACTCTGTACTTTTTTTACAATTGATATGGTAGTTTTTGTTGCTATCGAGCGTATCATAATCTCCTCTGCAGTTAAGCGCATAGTAGAGTCTAATATCCCCAAGTTGTTCATATCTGACATTATGAGTACCATCACCCTTGCTGTAAACTATGGATTTTTTTAGGTTTGCACCTGAGTTCTCCAAGACTTTCAAAGAATCTTCACTAATATCTCTGATATCGGCTTCATAGAAGCTTGTATGTTTGTCGACTCTGGCTCCCTCAAAATCAGCATGCTGCATGTCCAGTTTATGAAATTCACTACCATAGAGTTGTGTATTGTAGAATTTTGTATCGACAAATGTAGTTGAGCCATGGAAGTGAACACCACTCATTGTGGTATTTGAGAGATCGGCATGATTGAAATTTATATCAGTATAATTGTCTCTGGAATAAAATGTTGTATTTTTATAGAATGTTGCATGTTCAAATGAAGCACCCTCTATACCATTGGATGTAAAGTTCTTCGTGTTGATATTGGTATGATTGAAAACTGCATACTGGATAGCAATATCATTCATGTGCGTGTCATCAAGAATAGTACGAGATAAATTGGCTCCATATAGATTGGCACTATTCATTTTTGCCCCACTTAAATTTAAATCAGATAAATCCATATAGCTTAAATCAGCTTTTGTGAGATCGCATGTCCGACCTGTACAATCTTTGCCAGCCTTTAGTGTATTGATATCCCCCTGATCAAATCCTACAAATTCATCACTTTTGAGGCTCTTGTTTGCGTCGGCATAAAAACGGACAAACAGTGTCTGAGTCTTCTCAATTTGCCCACTGTGGGAAAAGCAGATTTCATAGGATTTATCAGCATGAAATGTGTAGCTTACATTGTTGTCTTCTGGAAAAAAAGTAATAGTTTTTTGGACTAAAAGATCCTGTATGGACATATATCCTATAGTAACATCGTTACTGGTATCGATTTGAATATTACTCAACTCTTCTATGGGCTTAAAAGGGTAACAGTCTGTACCAATATCACCTAAATCCCATTGCTTGGGATTGGCGTTGTGATGCTCCAGCTCCAATACCATGATGTGATTCTCATTTATATATTTTATTTTGCCTTGCGATAAATGAAACTCTCGGACAGCTTTTGAAGTATATGCCGAATTCTTGTCACAGCTGCTTAGTAGCAATATTGCCAGCAGTGCCAGCCCTATTTTTGTTACTTCATGCATAGTAATACTTTTCATCTCTTCTCCTTATTTAGTCGATTCAGCGAGCAATATGCCATAAGTATCTACAATCTTGAAGCCTGTAAGAGCCACATTGACACCTACGACACGTGGATCCGGCTCAGGAATAGTCTCTATATAAAACTTCATAAATGCCTGCAGCAGAGAGATACTACTTTTAATCAGCTCTAGAGTCTCAACTGCGCCTGCATCGTCTTGGTTGACCTTGATGACGGAGACAGTCAGACCAAAGACACGGGTCAGTGTATTGACAAAGGTATATGCAAGTCCCCAGCCTAGTCTTACTTCGCTCTCCAAAGGTCGTGCCCAACTGTAGCCTTTCTTTCCAAAATTAATTGTCATGGTTGCCATAAAGAATATATCAGTTGTGATTCCCCATATTTTGATGTTGGCATCTTTGCTATGTGAGTGTTCTATGAGTTTTGGAATACGCAAGCCTGCACGCGCCAAAATCAAGAAGCGACCAAAAACCTCATAAGGCTCTTCGCCCTCTACGAACTTGGCAAAATCCATACTAAAATGAATAGCTTCAACAAATAAATCTAGCAGCTCTGCGATCAGCACAGCTGTTTGTAGTCCATTGTGACTTTCATCTCCCAGGAGAAGCATTTTAGCGCTACTCGCGGAAGAGGCGGTGTTGATACTGCTGCGAAACTCACCCTCTTGGAGATAGGATTTGACATCCATATCAAAACCAATCAGTTTTTGTATATCTTCTGTAAAGGTGAGAAAAAAGTTTATCATCTCGCCTACAAAAAAGTACCCAAAGTCATCTAGGGTTTTAAATTTATTCTTGTCTTGGAAAAGAATGAGTCCTATCATTTCAAAAACGCCATGCATGTCACCATTGACTTCATCATAGGCTGCATTCAACAAACTAGAACCGTTTAGAAAGGCTAGTGGGATTTGAACAGTACCTTTCGCAACAATTGACATCTGATCAAGCATCAAATTTACACAATCTTTCTGCATGCTAGCCAGATCAGCGCAGAGTACTTCACCGGCCTCTCCATGCATTACATCATAGAGTAGGTTCATATTGTCATTGACAATACTCTGAACACCACTGGAAACAGTCTTGATTTCATTGCTGATGATACAAGATACTAACTCTTCTACCGTATCTCCATTATTGCAATCCATAGAGGTAGAATTAGCAGCAGGGGCAGAGACTCCATATGTAGAAAATAGTATTTTCATCTGATCTTGTGTGTAGTGAGATCTGGTGGAATTTCGTTGCCGTTTTTTGTTGAGAGATCTTTTTTCATCTTGATGCTTGTTGTCGTAGCGATTCATGGATTGATCAATATCACCATCAATATTGTTTCTTATATTGCCTATGAAACTATCAATGTCGGTTTTTAGTTTTGTGGTTTCATCTTTAATGATATTATAGGTATTGCCTCCTGGTTTTAATTGGTCATCAAAGAGTCTTTTGATTTCATGTCCGCTCTTCCATGCCCCCTCAACATCCAGGAGTGCCTTGATCGACAGCCACGCCAAATAATAATTCAGCATAGATATCTTCAAGATGGATTCCCAAATAATAATAAGTTTGTTGATAATACGCTCCATGGGCTGAGAGAGTTCAGATACTATTTCAGAGATATCATCAACCAATTTATTGAGTGCCCGCCTAACCGCTTCTGCTATATCATCCGAAGCATCTGCTAGAGTATTGAGCGCATTGGATATAGTGTCCGTGGCTGTACCAGCCCATTCATTTAGATGAAGCTCTACTTTGTAGGATCTTTGCATACCTGTATTTGCAAAATGGTAGAACAAGATAGGCTCAGTAGTAGCTAACATCTTATTGGTTGCCGTACTGATAGTTTCTGGTGCTGTATCATTATCAGGTCTGCTGTGCTGATATAGTTTGTCAAAGGCGTCAGTAATTTTGCCTAGATTATCACCATTGCCTTCTTTGAGGTGCTTATGCATTGTATCCCCTAAAGGCTGGGTATCTGATGGCGCACCAGGCTGAATGTGCCCAATGTTTTTAGTGGATAGCCTCTCAAACTGTCTAAATGAGATGTTGCAGCGCATAAATTCACTTGTATCATTACTCGGATCACTTATGATGGCAATAGGCTGATTGCCTTCAACTTCTAAATCAGAATGCTCTATGAAACGGTAGAGCATGGTAACCCCCTTGAACATATCATGATTATTGGTACCAGCATTTACCTCTAGAGATACTTTTCCGCTATTGTCAGTTCTGAAGAATAGGCTAGAAAATCTCCCGATACCATATGTTTTTGGGTATTTTGTATCTGTCATGTCCGTAACAGTAACAGCCTTGGTGAAACGAACTTCGATATATCTATTTTCTTTTAGTATAGCAGGATGGTCATATATGTTGTTTGCATGTAGATGAACATAGTGCTTGGTTGTTTTGTAGCTATAGTCTTGAGGGTTGGCATCTGTAGGGACTTTGGCTGTGTGTTCCTGTGTAACCCAAGAGCCCTCCAGGGGATCCATGCTGGCGTGATAATAGCTAAGAAGAGTACGATCACCACTATTGGGCTTTAGTTCTCTGGTCTCTTTATTGGTTTCATAGGTGCGCTTAGCCGTGTAGAGTATCTCTTCATCTTGACCTACGGTACGCCATCGGTGCATTTTTTTTGTGTTGAGGGTAATAGGCAATGGTGGATATTCTTTGACCTCATTGTCCTGAATTTGATTCATTAGGTTTTCATGTGTTTGGGATGTGTAGATTTGATTCTCACCAATATTCCCCGATTCATTAAAATTTAGTAGAAAACTATGACTAAATTTTTGAGTGTCACTGCTGTTGACATTTACAACAAAATAACTTCGCAAAAGTCCTTGACGGTTATGGGTGCAATAAAAATCGTAATAGCCATTGTCGGCATTAATGCATTCAGCTATAGATCGATAGCTATTGTTGCTGCCGACCATATCATCAAACCACAGATTTTTATAATCATTATTTTCTGTATCCTTTGCTTCATCCATAGTGTTGGTATTTGAAAAAATATCGGTATGCTCTAGAGAAAAGTTTTCCAAATCCTCATGTCTGAGAGTCAATGCATGATGTGTTATACCTAAGTCCTTTCCATCGAAAAAGGAGTGAGCCAAAATAACTTCTATACTAGTGTCATCAGCTTTGGTAGAGCGTACATAGCTATTTTTCAATTTGAGATTGGCATCCGAATAGTGTGCCTGCTCAGGATCATACAGAGTGGACCATATATCCAATGTAGGTATAGCGCTGGTATCAAATATTAAGGTAAAATAATCATCATCGAGCTCAACTGAGGGCTCTGGTGGCTCATAAGTACCCATAGGATAAGTAATACCACCTGAAGTGTCGACTGAAATCAGATAGCGTTTTACAATAGTGCTATCAATAGTACAAAAATGTGAAAGATCAAGTTCATCATCGGTGATGTCTGCTGTACCGTTAGAAGATATATCTGTTGTGGTATCAAAGCTGATAAAAGAGAATAAAACATTTGTACCGATGGTTCCATCACTATTTGTAATCTGTGCAAAAGGGATGAATTTTTGCTTGGTAAATAGAGAGAAGTCTTTGGGCGAAGATCCGTCAATGACATCTACATAGCTATCCGAGAATGCCTGATTGAAATTTGCATTTAATTTTTCTATAGTACTACTCTTATAGCTCAAAAAGTAAGGGGCAAAAAAAGTTATAGTTGGTTTACTGTCAGTAACGGAAGCAAAAGTAATCGTAAATCCATAATTATAAAAATCATCAAAGCGCAGTGTGCCATAGATAAAATTGTGGTTACTCCCATCTTCGTAGCTACCAATATCCACTACAGTATAGTTCTCATATTCCAGTGCATGCTCAGCTTCTGTAAATTCTTCAATGATATCCAGTGATTGCCATTCCCAATTCTCTACGGCTTGCACTCCAGGCATCAGCAATGGACTGGAGCCTGCCTGATAAAAGAGCTTTGGTGCCTGATTGCCAACTGTATTTGCCAGTAGAAGCATTTTTTGACTGTAGGCTTCTTGGTCAGCTGTACGGTTATGGTGACTTCCGTTAGCGACTACAAAGTAGTTATATTGGTATGATGAGGTTCCCTCAAGGGTAATAATAGTAGATTTGAGTCCTTGGCTACCATCTCGTGATTCCTCATGTATATTGAGGTAATAGTCTGATCCATTTTCTTGGCATAGCTGAACAATCTCTGCTGTGCCATAATTGCGATTGATAGGCTTTAATCCACTCTGGACAAGAGCATCTTTTGACTGTGTTGTTATGATATGAGGGTTAAATGATTCCAAAATAGCATCATCTATAATATAACTTGCATCATCTGAACCACGGGCTGCTAGATGGTGATACTGTTGAACCCCATCCATGATGTCAGAGTCTATGGTAATCTTGGAAGCTCTGGATACTGAAGTCCCGGATGCATAGCTTGTATCGCCCCAGTTTTCATCCCACATAGAAGGTGGCTTGGTAAACCTATGATTGGTACATCCTCCCAATGACAACATGGCCACTGCCAATGAAGAGGTTTTGAGAAAGTCTCTTCTGGTGACAATATTATCAAATATGGATAGTTCCTTACTAATCAGATCATCATTATCCGGTATCCACTCATGTAGTTGTCTTTTGAGTTCTTCCCTGTACTCCAAAATTGAATTGCACTTTTTCATCCTGATACTCCCTGTAAAGTAGCTATTTATAATTATATCAAGATAAAATCACTAAAAAGTCACAATAAACTTAAATTTTTTGACTTAGTTAAGTCATGGAATCACTTTATTTTAAGAAAGTTATCAGGAGGAATGTTCAGATGATGCCAACACTATCACATATCGATCCCTTTTATTGTCCTCTGCACTGTGTTGCCCGATGAGTTCCAATATTTTAGAAATCCTAAGCCAAGGATACCCTCGCTATGCTGACTTTGCCACAAAGCGTAGCCAGAGATAGCCAAACAGTCCTGCAAAAAGTGAAGCTGATAAGATGCCGACTTTTGCTTGAAAAACCAGTTCCGGCGTATTGATAAATGCTAGATCTGCCACAAATATCGACATAGTAAAGCCTATGCCTCCGAGAAATGCCACACCAAAAACCTGGCTCATTGTGCTGCCTTTTGGCAGGGTGGCTATCTTGAGTTTGATCGCCAGCCACACGACGCCAAAAATACCCAATACCTTGCCGACGACCAACCCCATGATCACGCCCAGTGAGACAGGTGTCATGATGGTCGAGCCTATAGAACCAAAGTCTATTGCTATCCCTGCATTTGCCAGTGCGAACAGAGGAATAATAATCAAGGCCACAGGCAGGTGTAAGGTGTGCTCCAGTCTGGCTGCAGGAGTACCTATGTCGTTGATATTCTCCTGCAGTCTGAGAAGAATGGCCTTTTGCCTCTCATTCATCTCCTCTTTATTCTCCGCAGAGTAACTATCATATTCATCCAGAAGCACCTTCGCATCCTTTCTGAAGCTTCCCGGTACACGCTTGGGTCTAGAGGGGATGGCAAGGGCAGCGATCACCCCTGCGATCGTAGCATGCACACCTGATTCGAGCATAAAAAACCACATCAAGATACCTACAATAAAATAGGGCAAGATCATGTGAATACCAAAGCGATTGAATATCACCATGACCAGAAAAGAAGCAGCAGCCAAAGCCAGAGGCAACATATGAATCTGCTCCGTATAAAAGAGTGCAATCACCAAGACAGCACCCAGGTCATCTACAATAGCCAACGCAACCAAAAAGGTCACCAATGCCGTAGGCACCCTCTTGCCCAGAAGTACCAGTGCTGAAATGGCAAAAGCGATGTCTGTGGCCATGGGTACACCCCAGCCTTCTGCCCCAGGTGTCTCGGATGTCACAGCGAGATAGATCAATGCAGGAAAAGCCATACCCCCCACTGCTGCAAGGATGGGTAGAATTGCTACCTTGATATTGGAAAGTTCCCCTACCAGTATCTCTCTTTTGATCTCCAGCCCGATCACAAAGAAGAAGATAGCCATCAGTCCATCATTGATCCAATGATGGATGGTGTGAGAAAATTCCCAAGAACCCACATTGAATTCCACTTTGGTATGAAAAAAATCTGCATAACTCTCTGTCAGTGGCGAATTGGCAAGCACCAGTGCCAAGAGGGTCATGAACATCAAGATCATTCCTGTCGTGGTCTGAGCATGCATAAAGCGTTCAAATGGTGTGGATACCTTCCTAAAAACTTTTTCCCATGGTGCATATAGTTTCATTTAGTTCTCTTCTTTCATATAGTATCTCGCTACTTTTCTGTTGCATGATAGGCAAGTAAGTAGCCTAAGCATTCATTTTCCCCACCGCACAGGAGACGAAGCTCTTGGCCTTGGCTGTGGCACCATCGACAAAGCCCATCTCTTCTGTCACAAGTGGGTAGCCGAGTTTCTTGAGGGCAATTGCCAGATCATCCATCTGTGCATCTTCGATATCAACGGTGATTTTTCTGGGCTCTACGCTGAGATCTACTTCTACTGCGCCAAATTGCTCTTCAAGCTTGCTAGTCAGCGTGCCCGCACATCCACCACATTTTACATTGATCACTTCCAGTGTTCTTTTCATTGAATATCCTTATGCTTTATTTTAAGTGATTATACTTTAACTTTATTAATCATTCTTATGGTCAAAAAAGAGTCTAAAGGTCGTTCCTCTGCCGGGTTCCGAGTCCAAACCAATATCAATACCGTACTGATCGCAAATGCTTTTGACGATACTCAGTCCAATGCCAAAACCACCAGACTGACGGGTAGCACGGGCAAAACGCTGATAGATCTTCGTCTGCTCGTCTGCTGCGATACCAATACCTTGATCCTCTATGATAAATAGACCATCCTTCAAAGAAATTTTGATAACGGAGCCTGCCGGAGAGTATTTGATCGCATTGCCTATCAGATTGCCAAAGAGCAGAGAGAGCTGTTGTGTAGGTATCATATAGAGACTGTGGTCTATCTCTGTCTCCAGTGTGATACGCTTGATTTGAGACAGTGGCTGATAGTAGGTCACACTCTTTCTCAACACCTCGCCGACCTCTACGACCTCTACCTGCTCTGCAGCTCCAGCAAAGCTCAGATAGGTAAGCGAACGATAGATATCATAGAGCTGTCTGGTACTGATAGAGATATGATTGAGGCATTTTTGGCTGCAAGTCCCGAGTGAGAGTGCCTGTTCTGCAGACATAGAGAGTGAGGTGATGGGTGTATTGAGCTCATGGGTGACATCGTTGATGAAGCGCTCTATCTGTATTCTGCGCTCTCTGACTGGATGCATAAATATTCCCGAAAGCATCCATGCGATCACTGTCACTGCCAGCATCACCAGAAGCACACCCCACATCACACTCTTGCGCAATGCGGCGATCGACTCGGAAAGCATTTTGGTAGATGCAATGATGCGCGCCACCCCCATGTGTCCTTTGGAGGCATCTGAAATGAGGACGCTATAGCCATTTTCATTGTAGTAGCCTAAAGGATATTGCTCTAGTGTACTGTTACTCTCCTTATCGTGCTTCATACGCATAGCCATACAAAACGGATGATCCTGCATCTTACTTAGGTGGGCACCACTGATACGCATACCACGCTTGTCAAGCAGTGTCATGTCGATATCCTCCATAGGAGGATAAAAAGCATAGGGTTTCCCCTCCATCTGTGCAGAGATGATACGACTGGCTTCCTTATCTATCACGTGTTCGAGTTTGGCATGTACCTTACTCTGCAAGGCACGCTCCTGAGAGATGAAATACCAGTATCCAACCAGCGATATCAACAAAAATGAAGAGAGAAGATAAAGCCCCAGAAAAGAGTAGAAAGAGCGTTTTTCCAACTCATTCATAACGGTACCCAAGTCCTCTCTGTGTCGTGATCTTCTCACTGCCTATGATCTCCCTGAGATGACGGATGTGAGAGCGTATCGTGGCATCGGTGGGCATCGTCTCATAATGCCAGATATTTTGGATCAGCTCCTCTGCCGGTATGATTCGATGGGGGTGTGCCAGAAAGTACTCTAGTAGCTTGGCCTCCTTGGGCTTAAGGATACGACGCCTCCCCGCACCCTCGACCGCCTTGTCTCTAGGGCTATAGGATAATGTGGGGGAGAGGACGATCCGCGTGTCCTGCTCAATCCTGAAAAGTACCTTGCTCTTCTCTATACGAAGTTTGAGCTCTTCTAGATCAAAAGGTTTGCGAATATAGTCATGGGCTCCTGCATCAAAGCTCTCTTTGAGATGCCTTGTATCTTCATAGGCGGTAATGATGATGGCTGGCGTAGTATCATGGTAGCTTCGGATATCCTTGAGCAGCTCGATACCGCTCTGTCCGGGAACATTGACATCAAAGATCAGCAGATCATAGTGTGCCCCATCTAGGGTCTCTATTGCCTCAGCAGAGTCAAAAACCCTGTCTACCGTGTAGAAGTGCTCCAAATAGTCAAGAATGATACCACCAAGTACCGGATCATCCTCCATTAACAATATCTTCATTGGCTCGTCCTATCTCTTATCTTCTTTCTCGATTATCCCGGATTATACATTAGTGCGTCTTGATGCGAGGCATATCTCCTTTTTGTACGCGTCCTGACATCATGCCTTTTCCTGCACCATTTCTCATCCTTCCATCTCCCATGCCT
>JALWVW010000340.1 GCA_027079365.1 Campylobacteraceae bacterium
TGCGGCACAAGATACACTCTATGGTGATGCGGGTAATGACACCATAGATGGTGGAACAGATAGAGATACCATGTATGGTGGTATTGGCAATGATAACATTATCGGTGGAGATGGAGACGATACGCTGACAGGTGGGGAAGGCGATGACACACTAAGTGGAGGGAAAGACTCTGATACTTTTTATTCAGGAAAAGGAGTAGATAGTTATGATGGAGGTGAAGATGGTGCGGATTTAGATACGATTATCTATGGTACAACAGATGTTGGCGTTGTGAGTGATTTGAGTGCGAGTCACTCGGACAATGATGGATTTGGAAACAGTGAAACCATCAGCAATATCGAAAACATCACAGGCTCTCAACACAATGATATCTTAAGCGGTGATGGTGAAGTCAATATCATCAAAGGGGCTGATGGAGATGATACAATTATCGGTGGTGCAGGAGAGGATACACTTTATGGTGATGCTGGTACAGATACGGTTGATTATACCGGTAGTGGTGCCGTTGATGTGAACTTGCAACTTGAAAAATCCACAGGTGCGGAGCATGATATACTCTATGGGTTTGAAAATGTCATCGGTTCTGATGATAGCAATACCATCCAAGGGAATGATGCTGTCAATATCTTAGATGGAGCAGGGGGCACGGATACCATAAGTTTTGAAAATATCACAAAGGCTATGACAATCAACATGCTAGGAGAAAGGGCTACAGATAGTGATAATGTGACCGATACGATTAAAAACTTTGAAAATGCTATCAGTACAAATCTTGCGGATAGGTTTGAGGGTGGAGTTTCTGGTGCAACACTGGATGGATTTGGTGGAATCGATACGGCAGATTATAGTACAGAAGATGCTTTAACAGTTACACTCAATGATGGTGTAGATACGATTAATGATGGTACAAATACAGATAGTTTAGCAAGTGTCGAAAAATTGATACTTTCTGGCAACGATGATACGATAAATGTGGCGACACAAACAGCCTATGATGAGGTCAGTTTAGATGCGGGCAATGGAAATGACACGTTACATGTGAGCGCTAGTGATTTGACACTCCGTAGCACAACAAAAAATGTTGAAAATATTGTACTCGAGGCAGGGGCTGAAAATATCGATGTTTCTGCTGTTACAACGGCTTTAAATATTACAGGAAATAGTGCTGACAATGTTATCATGATAGATTCTGAACTGGATACAATAGATGCAGATGCGGGAACCAACACCCTGAAACTAAACAACAATAATCTGAACCTTGCAAATATAAGCTACAGCAATATTGAAGAGATCGATGTCAATGGCAACGATGCGACCATCACGAGTGCGAAGTTAGATGGGAAAACGCTTTCATTTAAAGGTACGGGCAAAGTGACATTTGATGCAGGCGCTAGTGGCGATAATAATTATGCAAATATCTCTTCATCGCTCTCCGCGGGACTTATCATGATAGTCTCTTCCACACTTGCTTTAGCCTCTACGGATAACTTAGGTGGTGTCAATGAGGTAAAGATTACCGGTGGTATCTTTAGTGTTGATGGGGATCATTTAGATGGGAAAACTCTTAAAATAGATGATGGTGCTTCGTTGGTGATCAATGCACAAAATGCAGATGTGTTATCTGGGATCACGCTAACGGGTGCTGGATCTGTTACGATAAACTTAGCAGATGCAGATGCCTCAGTAACAGCTGACTTAAATAGATCAGGATTTACAGGGACACTAACCATCAACGATGGTTCCGGTGCAGATACGATCACCGGTTCTGATGGCGTTGATAGAATCATACTCGACACGCTACCGGCTTCTATAGATGGTGGAATGGGTATGGATACTTTGGAAATTAATGCGGATATGGATTTAAGAGGTATCACACTAACAAGCATAGAAAAGATTGAAGTAAACAGTAACCAAACACTGACTTTAACAGATGTACAAGTTAGTGCACTTACTTCACTTACGGGTGCAGGGAGTACACACATTGAGGTGACAAAGGATGATGCTGATTTAAGTATCGTTGCTACAACGGGTAGTGATAATATGGCAATATTTAACGAAAATAGAACTTTTACAGGTAATCTTGGATCCATCACTAAAGTAGATGTTCAGGGTGCAGGTACAACTCTCACGGTAGATGCCGATAAAATTGATTCAGTTGTCAGCATTGATAATGAAGGTACGATACAAGTCAATAATTTAGAGGGTGCCAAAAGTATAGATTTAACAAAAATCACCGGTGGCACACTCCATGCCAATTGGTCTGGTGATGATACTTTTACGGGCAATTTATCAACAGCAACTTTGACAGTGAGCTCTGGGACGATGACGATTGGGGACACTGCGAGCATCTCAAACTCTGATAACTTTGTGCTAAATGGTACGATGGTTGTGGATGCTGAGGATATCTCTGGGAAAACGGCGAGCGGTACAGGGTCTATGAGTGTAAAGAGGCTGGAATCTAAACTAGATGCTGATTTTTCTCATGTTGACTCTGCTACTACACTAAACGTCGAATGGACAGGAAATGATACCTATACTGGTAACTTGGACAATGTGGATACTTTAAGTGTGAATAGCTATAGAATGGCTATGAATCAATTGATTGCAGATGGGAAAACGATTGATGGAAGTGGGAATGTGACACTTACGGTATCAAAAGATGATGCTCTGGTAGATATCTCTCACATCACAACAGAGAATTTTTGGTTATACTTTTATGATGGGACTAAGACGATTACAGATAGCTTAACTAATGTAGACGTGATTTATGCCACTTCAAATGCAGATCTTACATTTTCAGCTAATAATACTAAAGGTAAATCTATTGGAGGAACTAGTGGATCGACGGTCACGATTGATATAGATGCAGCCAATGCTGATTTTACATATACTCCTTGGAGCTCTTATACTGATTATGATTTAGTGTTAGATATAAAGGACTCTATGACGTATACGGGTACAGCAAACGAAGTAGATACATTTATCATCGACAATGAAGTCACCATGGATGCTGCTAAAATAACAACACAAACAGTGACCAATAATAGTACGATACATTTGACAAACCTTGAAGATAATGCGGTAATAGACTTATCAAGTATCGCAAATAGTGTAACAGCAGACTGGAGTGGCACGGGAGATAAGTTTACTGGAAATTTTGGTAGTGCTACGGTGACGGTAAGTAGCGGTGAGATGGAGATAGGAGCAGATATACTTGATGGACAGAGCATAAGTGGTGATGGTACTATCTTAGTAGATTTAAAAAACAATTTGGCTGCTGATTTTTCAAATGTTTCAACAACACTCAATGCTAAATGGGATGGGACGATAAATGGTTACGATGGTGATCTTACCTCCATAAATAGCTTGGCGATTGATGCGGGAACGATGAGCATTGATGACAGTAATCTCGGCACGATCACTGTCACAGGAGCTGGAAACTT
>JALWVW010000341.1 GCA_027079365.1 Campylobacteraceae bacterium
GTAATCGACTTTGCAATCGAATATGGCTTCAGTGTTTCCAGCAACACCAGTTTCGGGGGGATCCCATTCGATGAAATAGGATTTGTAGGTTGGATTGAAAAGCGCCAGTCCTGGTGTGTATGTCCCGGAGATTTCTTGGGTAGCCGCACTTGTACTTGTGGAAGCAAGTGTGGCTTCAATGAGCTTTACATACTGAATGTCTCCTGTCGTACCAAATGCATATGCTCGATTTTGCATAGACAATCGTACATGCAAATCGTCTTTATTGTCGTTGTGCATAACCCTACAGGTAAGTTTCGTGATATTTGCATTATTCGGGATATCAACACTGGCATAGGCTTTGCAATTAAGTATTTGTGCAGGCTTATGAAAATAGGTACCACCCACACCATTACCAAACCAATAATCTCGTACAAGTACACAATCGTTGTCTGTATTGGTATAAGTAGTGAAGGCACTCCCATGAACAGCAACATAACCATTTGTTTTCTTGATCTCAATGATGTTGCCTGTGCGATTAGCATCCAAGCCATTTCCAACTGTGATATCTGTTACCGCAGCAGCAATGTTGGTTACATTGGTTGTGATGTCGGCTTTGTTGGTTGCGATATCATTGGCATTGCTTGTGATGTCCCCCGCATTGCCATCTACCGCTGTTTTGACGGCACTGAAGTTGGCGTTGACTTCCGAAGCTTTGGCTGTGGTGTTGGCTGTGAACGAATTGGGGATCGTGACGTTCCCGGCGATTAGCCAGGCAGAAGCGGCTACGAGCCCCAGCAGGATTTTGTGTGTCGGTTTCATAGTGTTCTCCTTTGTATATGATGAATGTTGTCGGTCAAGGGATGATAGATCATTTCCACTTGCCTTGATCCCAGGACATTTGATTCCATTGGCTACTGGTAGCATTTGTATCGTCACCGCCGCTGCTACCACCACCGCATGCGCTCAGCATCAGACCGGACAGAAGCACGAGAGTGAAAATGAGTATCTTGCGTGTCTTGGTCATGATCCCTCCTTTTTGTTTCGAGATGCTACTATTATAGTTTCCTATTGTGACGCAAGAGTGATATTTCGGAAACTTTAAAATTTTTTAGGCCATCAATTCGAAGACTTTAGCCGTCATTTTGGATAGCAGATGTGCGCAGGTCAGGCAGGATTGAACCCTCGACCCCTCGCCAGAATTGGTATTTTGCCGCATCCACTATTTTGGTATTTTCTTTTTCAGAAATGATTGTTGTTTCTTTTGTGGCTATGGTGCATCTAAATATGCAGGTGATAGTGGGGCAGAAAACATATCAGGCGGCTGTTGAGCATTTTTTGCTATACTCTTTCAAAAAAGAAGTGTAGAAGAATGAAACGGTTTATAGCAATACTTTTGGCGATAGGTGGGGTGATGTTTGTTGTGCCGACTTTGGGCGCAGCACAAGGGCATCAGTGGGCGTCCGGAAAATCGGGCATTGATTTTGTCGATGATGCCTCTGTGGTGCTGGAAAAGAAGGTCAAGCAGAGCAAAGAGAGCGCTTTGCAAAAGCTGTATACAGATCTTTTCTATACCCCTGTATGGGTAGAGGAAAAAGGACTGACACACTTTGGCAATGAGATGCTGGAGGTGATCGCCAAAGACAAAACCCTGTTGCCTTCGATGAAAAGCAGCAAACTCTACGCAGATGTAACAGAGAAACTCAAGACTCTGGAGAGCAAAAAGGGAGGCTCTTTGGAGGAAAAGGTGGATTTGGAGCTGGAGATGAGCCGGCTCTATAAAGCCTACGCCGATTATCTGATCTATGGTGGTATCAACTGGAAAGCCTTCAAAGCCAAACTGGCAAGCCTCAAGAAGGCACTGGAGGCAGACTTTGGCTGGGTGGTCTACACTCCCAAACAGACAGCCGCCTCGGTACTGATGGATGCCATCACGGTCGGCAGTTTTAAAAAAGGGATCAAAAAAGCAGAGCCGACACGCTTCAACTACGCCAAGCTCAAAAAATACCTTCTCAAGTATATAGAGATGGAGAAGAGAGGTACCTGGAAAACACTGCCAAAATTTAGCAAAAAGATCACAGCGGGAAAATCCGACAAAGCGATCCCTGCTATCAGGCACAATTTGGCGCTGGAAGGAGATCTGGGCGCATGCAGAGGTGAGATGAATGCCACGCTCTATGATGACTGCCTGGTCAAGGCCGTCAAACGGTTTCAGCGCAGGAACGGTGTCAAAGCGGATGGTGTAATAGGGAAGGGCACCTACGCA
This sequence comes from Campylobacteraceae bacterium, assembly GCA_027079365.1. Taxonomy (GTDB): domain Bacteria; phylum Campylobacterota; class Campylobacteria; order Campylobacterales; family Sulfurovaceae; genus JAAXPZ01. Next base: position 2,246 of record JALWVW010000341.1, read on the forward strand.
TTGATCAATACCTCCGTCTCCAAAAAGATCAGGCTTATCCGTATGAATTTGGATAGGATCAAACGCTTCAGACGTGAAGCATCTCCGGTAAGAATGGAGCTCAATATCCCCTCTTTCAGACTCAATATCTTTGACCACAAAAAACTGGTCGATACGATCCGTGTCGTGACTGGCAAGCCCAACCACCCTACACCGGTATTTGGCAATAAAGTGCAGTATATCGTGGTTAACCCCTGGTGGAAGATCCCTGAAAGCATCGTCAAAAAAGAGATGCTCAGACATTTAGTGAAAGATCCCTATTATTATGAGAGAAGGGGAAAGATTCTCAAGGCAACCTGGGATGAAAATTCGGAACGGATCGATCCAGGCAGTGTGAACTGGTCACAATATCGCTCCAAGAGTGCACATATTCCTTATCGCTTTATGCAAGTGCCTAGCAGACACAATGCACTGGGAAAGATCAAGTTTATCTTTCCCAACCAGTTTTCTGTCTACATTCACGACACCCCCTCCAAGAAACTCTTCTTTAGAACACAACGGGCATTCAGCCACGGCTGTATGCGTATCCAGAAGCCTAGAGAACTGCTCAAGGCCTTCTCTCTCTATAATGACAATATCGATGTAGAGGCGATCATGAAACGCCTACAAGGTACAGAGAAGAAGATCATCAATCTCAAGCATAAGGTACCAGTAGATATCACTTATCTGACGGCATTTGTGGATCCCTATGGGAATCTCAATTTCCGAAAAGATGTGTATAAGTATGATAAATATACACTAAAGACCTACGACTATGCCGTCAGCAGTGTAGCGCATAAAAAGGCCACATCCAAAGTCAAAAAAAGAGGTAGCAAAAAGGACAAGAACGGCTATCAGATCTCAGAGGTTTATGAGAATTAGAAATGGCAGCCTTTGCATATGCGGTTGCACTGACTGGAGGGATTGCTACAGGCAAAAGCAGTACGGCAAAAATATTCTCCGAGAAAGGCTTCAGGATCATTGATGCGGACAAGATCGCACATCAGGTACTGGATACGCAGGCTGCGCAGGTAGCTACGCTGTTTGGTACGACATATCTAACAAAAGGACGCATCGACCGCAAGGCTCTGGGAAGGTTGATATTTTCGGATGCACAGAAACGCAAGGCGCTGGAATCCCTCTT
>JALWVW010000342.1 GCA_027079365.1 Campylobacteraceae bacterium
GATATCTTCTGTAGCAGTTTGCATAATAAAACATTGTGACATCATTTGTTTACTCCGATAGCTTTTCGATCATCTTGGCCGCATCCTCTATAGAAGGATCAAGCGTGTAGGATTTTTTATAATATATCAATGCCTCTTCTTTTCTGTCCAGATCATACAGTGTGTTCGCATAGTTAAAGTAATGCAAAGCATACTCCGGATCCAGTTCGACTGACAAGGTATGATGCTTTAATGCCTCGGTATCATCACCCAGTTTATGTAGCACATTTGCCAACATTGCTTCGGCCATATCATGTTTGCTGTCCACAGACAGCAGTTTTTCAAGATACTCTTTTGCCTTCTCATGCCCTTGTTGCCGTAGATGGACATAGGCCAGCTTATACAGCGTTTCTATATCTGTATCATCCAGTATCAAGGCACTACCCAAAGCCTTTTTTGCCTCTTCCATGTCTCCATTTTCTACTGCTTTGTCCGCACTTTGACGCAACTGCTCCATTCTACTTTGTGAAGCCACTGGTTTAGAAAAAAGTTTATCTGGATGAGAGATACTGCCTATGTGATCATCGGGTGTTTTGGCTTCAAAGTCAGTACCTCTTTTGGGATGAGTTCCATTAAATATCTGCCTAAAAAACATAGTGAATATAACAGCAGACGCTATCATAAGTAACAACTGAAATAGTGTCATATAACCCCCTTGAACTATTATGAAATCATAGTATGATTTGGCTTTAGTCAACCAAAAACTATCATTGCAGTAGTATAATTCACCAAACAACCAAAGGAGTACAGATGAGCTTAAGAGAGCAAATCAAAGATGATATTAAAGCTGCAATGCGAGCCAAGGAAACGGGAAAACGAAACACGTTGCGCAATATTCAGACTGCAATCAAACAGATAGAAGTAGATGAGCGAAAAGAGCTTACTGATGCCGAAGTAGAAAAGATTCTAATGAAGTACGCAAAGCAGAGAGAAGAGGGTATCAAGCAGTTTAAAGAGGCTGAAAGAGAAGACCTGGTAGCCAAGGAGGAGGCTGAACTTGCACTCGTCAAGCAGTATCTGCCCGAGCCTATGGGAGATGAAGAGCTTGAGACTATGATCAAAAGCGTTATTGCCGAAGTAGGTGCAACAGGTATGCAAGACATGGGCAAGATCATGGGTGCCGCCAAACAGACCGCAGGCAGCAGAGCAGATGGCGCAAGAATAAACAAAGTTGCAAAAAAGTTGTTATTAAGCTGAGTGATAAGTAAATCAAAAGTTTGTAGCTGGTACTATAGACCTTATCAAATTCTTAAGGAGAAAATATGAATAAAACACTAAGTTTGGTGGCAGCAGCTGCCCTCATGAGCACTATGGCAATGGCCAAAGAGGTAAAAATTGGTGTCGTCCTTCCATTGACAGGACCTATTGCAGCATTCGGTCAGACCAGTAAAGGGGGTCTTGATATTGCTTATGCGCAGAATAAGACACTCAAAAATGGCGACACTGTCAAAATCATTGTGCTTGATGACAGAGGCGACAAAGCAGAAGCAGCAACTGCTGTCAAAAGACTTATCAACAAAGATGGCGTATCTGTTATCCTTGGAGAGGTAGCATCCAGTATCTCTATGGCTATGGCACCTGTAGCGGACAAGGCAAAAACACCTATGATCACGCACGCTTCAACCAACCCAAGAGTCACAAAGGGTAAAAAGTATGTCACAAGAGCATGTTTTATCGACCCATTCCAGGGTGCCGTTATGGCAAAGTATGCGATAGACAATGGTATGAAGACTGCTGTTGTTGTCACCGATGCAAAACAGGACTATTCAGTGGGTCTTTCAAAGGCATTCAAAAAAGCCTATGAAGCAGCCGGTGGCAAGATCGTTAAAACCGTTCTCTTGAGTTCAGGAGACAAAGACTTCAACGCGCAGGTCTCCACTATCAAACAAGAGAAGCCCGGCATCATCGCATTTACCGGCTATTATCCAGAAGCTGCATTGATGGTCAAACAAGCCAGAGCAATGGGCATCGAAACTCCCTTTATCGGTGCAGATGGCGTAGGCTTCCCTGAGCTCGTCTCTATCGGCGGAAAAGCAGCGGAAGGTTTCATGTATACAGACCACTTCAACGAAGCGGCAGCCAGCACCCCTGAAGCCAAAGCCTATGTAGACGCATTCCACAAAGCATACAACAAGCCTGCAGACTCTATGGGCGCATTGGCAGCTGACGGTTACGGTATGATCCTTGCAGCTATGAATGCCTGTATTGATGAAGGCAAAGGTTCTGATGATAAAGAGTGTATCAACACTCATCTTCGTGGCACAAAAGGCTACAAAGGTATCACAGGTGAGATTACTATCAATGAAGGTGGAGACGCTGTCAAATCAGCAGTTGTGAATGCCGTTAAAGATGGTAAGTTTGCCTATAAAACAACTGTCAATCCATAAGCAGTTGTTTCTTTCAATTTTTCCCGAGCCCTGCCTCGGGAAAAAACCCAAACTCAGTTTCTTATTCTAGTTTACTTCTCCTCACCAGAGTAAACTATAATGGGTAACAATTTCAACAATAAAGAGGTCTAGAATGGATTTTTCTACCTTTCTACAACAACTCGTCAACGGCATTAGTCTGGGCAGTATGTATGCACTGATTGCGATTGGCTATACAATGGTATATGGTACACTTCGCCTCATCAACTTCGCACATGGTGATATTATGATGGTGGGTGCATTTTTTGTCTACCTTGCCTCTTCAATGGGACTGCCTTTTCCTCTAGCTGTACTTGCAGGCATTACAGGATCTGTGCTCGTAGGTATCATGACAGACAAAATTGCCTACAAACCCCTCAGGGAAGCTCCGAAGATTTCATTACTCATCACCGCTATTGGTATCAGTTTTTTCCTCGAAAATCTTTTTAATGTCCTTTTCGGGGGTGTGCCCAAGGCTTTCCCGGCACCTGAGTATCTTACCACCTCATTTAAGCTCGGAGAGGTTATTCTGCCCCTCATGGTCATTGTGATACCTATTGTCACCGTACTTATTCTTGGTGGTGTACTTTGGGTACTCTACAAGACAAAGTACGGTATGGCGATCCGTGCTCTGGCTTTTGATATTCCTACAGTGAAGCTCATGGGTGTCAATGCAGACTATATCATCAGTATTGTCTTTGGATTGGGCTCAGCTCTTGCTGCAGTTGGTGGTATCTTTTATGCGATTAGCTATCCCTCCATTGATCCGCTTATGGGAATTATTGTGGGTCTTAAGGCCTTTGCTGCAGCAGTACTTGGTGGTATCGGCTCGGTGACAGGAGCGGTACTGGGAGGATTTATCCTCGGCTTTACTGAGATTTTTGTGGTCGCTATGTTCCCAGATTTGGGGGGGTACAAAGATGCCTTTGCCTTCTTCTTCCTGATATTTGTGCTCTTACTTAGGCCTACGGGTATTATGGGCGAAGATTTAGACAGGGGGAGGTTTTAGATGAAAGGTATACTGATTAAAATAGCGCTTATTACTGTAAGTTTGGGGATCATCTGGTACACCAACAGTCACTTGGATATTTACAATCTCAGCATTGTCAACAATATAGGTATCTTTGCTATTTTGGCACTCAGCTATAACCTGATCAATGGTGTAGCAGGCCAGTTTTCCCTGGAGCCAAATGGCTTTGTTGCTATCGGTGCGTATATGACAGCAATTTTCATTATACCTATGGATACCAAGATAGATATGTATGCCCTGGTAGATCCTGCACCTGTGATTCTACAAATGCAAGCAAACTTCCCTATTGCATTACTCGCAGGAGGTTTGACTTCTGCGCTCATGGCATTTCTTCTCTCTGTTCCAGTTTTTAGAGTGAGGGGAGACTATCTGGCGATTGTGACACTTGGTTTTGGTTTTATTATTCGTATTTTTGCCATGAACTCACCTGCCTATACCAATGGTGCAATGGGACTCAATGATATCCCGGAATTTGCTGATTTTAGATGGATAGGCAGTATCACTATCTTCACTTTCCTTGTCATGATCCATGTCATCTACTCAAAATACGGTAGAGCCATGAAAGCCATCAGAGATGATGAAGATGCAGCAGTGGCAATGGGTGTCAACACATTTAAGGTCAAGACTTATGCCTTTATGACTTCTGCATTTTTTGAAGGTATTGGCGGAGGCCTACTCGCCTCATTCCTTAGTACGATTGCGCCAGATCAGTTCACCTTCCTGCTCACTTTCTATCTGCTCATCATCATTGTACTTGGTGGGCTAGGCAGTATGACAGGTACGCTAGTCTCTGCGATTGTGATTGGATTTGGTCTCGAGTGGCTAAGGTTCCTGGATGACAATATGACCATTTTTGGCTATGACACAGGTGCCCATCCCGGCATGAGGATGGTAGTTTTCTCCATACTCTTGATTATTACCATGCTCTTTGCACGAAGGGGCCTCTTTGGTGACAGAGAGCTGTCAGATATACTTAAAAGCAAAAGCTCCTCCAAAAGGAAGAATGTATGAGTAAGACAACCCTAAAGATTCAAGATATCACCATGCAATTTGGTGGTATCACTGCCATTGATAATCTTTCTTTTGAAGTAAAAGAGGGGCAGATCTATGGTCTCATTGGACCCAATGGTGCAGGAAAAACTACCATTTTCAACATCATCACAGGCAACTACCAGCCTACCAAAGGTGATATTATATTTCAGGATAAAACTATCACAGGCACCAAACCCAACCTAGTCGTCCAAAAAGGTATCGCCAGGACTTTCCAAAATATTAGACTCTTCAAGAGTATGAGTGTTCTGGACAATATCCTCATAGGTTTTCACAATCGATCCCATTATAGTTATCTTGAGGCTATTTTCAGATTACCTCGCTATTTCACTCAAGAGAAAAAGATCAAAGCAGAAGCTATGGCGATACTTGATGAGTTTAGCCTTACGGAATTCGTAAACCACAAAGCTACAGATCTTAGCTATGGAAATCAGCGAAAAGTAGAGATTGCCAGAGCCATAGCCACCAAACCTTCCCTACTGCTTCTAGACGAACCTGCTGCCGGAATGAATCCCAGCGAAACAGAAGATCTCTCCACCATTATCCATAAAATCAAAAAGGATTTCAATCTTAGTATTCTACTGATTGAGCATGATATGAAATTTGTCAACAATATGTGTGATCTTGTCACTGTGTTAGACTATGGAGAGAAAATCTTTGACGGTAAACCGGCAGATGCCATTGTCGATGAAAAAGTTATTACAGCCTATTTGGGAGATTTCACACATGCTTAAAGTAGAAAACTTAGAGGTGTATTACGGCGTAATTGCTGCTGTTAGAGGTATCGATCTACATGTAGAGAAAAATAATATCGTGACGCTTATCGGTGCCAATGGTGCAGGAAAGACCTCTACACTTAACGCCCTTGTCAACAGTATCAAGAAGAAAGGGAAAGTCACTGCAAATAGAGTCGATATCACCAAACTACCCACCCACAAAGTGATACAGGATGGTATAGCCCTGGTACCCGAAGGCAGACGCATCTTTGTCAACCTTACAGTCGATGAGAATTTACGCATGGGTGCCTTCAACAATGAGCGTTTTGAAGTGTTAAAAGAAGAAATGTATCAGCAGTTCCCCCGACTCTCAGGGAAAAAAGAGCAGATGGGTGGCACACTGAGTGGAGGAGAACAGCAGATGCTTGCCATAGCAAGAGCGCTCATGAGCGAACCAAGACTTCTTATGCTTGACGAACCAAGTCTGGGACTGGCTCCCAAGATTATCGGTGAGCTTTTTGAGACAATCACTGAACTCAAAAAGAAAATCACCATCCTTCTCGTAGAACAAAATGCTTTTGCCGCTCTCAAGATCGCTGACTACGGCTATGTACTGGAAAATGGGAGCATCACCCTAGAAGGCAATGCTACTGATCTCTTGGGAAATGATGAGGTACGAAAAAAATATTTGGGAGGCTGATACTTCTCTTTGTTCCCTTTGGAAAAGAAGAAAGGTTTCTTACCGATAAGTCTTTCCGGGGACACACACAGCACCAATCTAAAATTTTCTGCTATAATACAGAAAATTTTCTGCAATACCACGAATTACGCGATACCTTCCAGAAAACATTCAAACACAAAGAAGAACTATGAAATTTACAGATTTTAATCTGAGTGATACTATACAGCAAGCCATTTCCGATGCCGGATTCAAAGAACCAAGTCCAGTACAAAAAGAAGCGATTCCACTAATACTGGAGGGGTCTGACATCATTGCCCAAGCACAGACAGGCACAGGAAAAACTGCAGCATTCGGCCTGCCAATGCTCAGCCAGATGAAAGCGGACGGCTCTGTCGAGGGGCTGGTCATCGTCCCAACGCGTGAGCTTGCCATGCAGGTCAGTGATGAGCTCTACCGTTTTGGAAAACTCTCCGGACTCCGTACCGCTACAGTCTACGGGGGTACACCCTATGGCAAACAGATAGAACGCATCAAGCAAGCCTCTGTTGTCATCGCCACACCAGGCAGACTACAAGATCTTCTCATGAGTAAAAAAATTAAGATTGATCCCAAATTTGTGGTACTTGATGAAGCTGACGAGATGCTTGATATGGGCTTTTTAGACGAGATAAAAAATATCTTTACTTTTCTTCCCAAAGAGAGACAAACTTTGATGTTCTCCGCTACGATGCCAAAAGCCATTCGAAAATTGGCACAAGAGATACTCAATGACCCAAAAACTGTCGCCATCACCAAAGCAGAGAGCACCAACACTGATATCAGACAGCTCTATTATGTGGTCAATGACAGAGAGCGAGATGATGCATTGGTACGCCTCATTGATTTTAAAAATCCCAGTAAAGCTATCGTTTTTTGTCGTATGAAAATGGAGGTAGACAGGCTTATTTCCCATCTAACCTCTCAAGGTTTCAAGGTAGGGGGGCTCCATGGTGATATGGAGCAAAAGCAGCGAGAGATTTCCATCAGAGGATTTAAAAACGGTGCAGTGGATATCTTCGTGGCAACAGATGTAGCGGCCAGAGGGCTGGATGTCAATGATGTCAGCCATGTATTCAATTACCATATCCCTTTCGACTCCGAAAGCTATGTACACAGAATAGGTAGAACAGGAAGAGCGGGAAAGAGTGGCGAAGCGATCACTTTAGTTAGCCCCAACGAACTACGAACCATCAAACGCATAGAGAAAGATGTGGGCACACAAATGGCTACAGAGGTCATCCCCACCAAGCAGGAGCTTATCAAAAACAAAGAGAGCGATCTTCTCATGGAGATCGCCCAAACTACGATCACCAATGATGCGATTGAGATGGTCAAAACCCTCCAGCACGATCTTGATATCGTTACTATTGCACACCTTCTTGCTTCCATGGTCACACAGAACAACACCGTCTCAGGTAAAGACAAGATAGGCTTCGGCCTCGAAGAGATCAAGCGTCTTATCGAACGCATGCATCAAAACAGAGGCAGTGATAGAAACAGAAGCGGTAACCGCCGAAGACACAATAATAGTGGCTATAGAGGGGACAAAAACAGAAGCAACCGTCGCAAAAGTAACAGCGGGCACAGAGGAAAAAGAGACTAGCTTGCGGGCTTAGGTCTCACCATACTTTAGCTGCTTCAATGCAGTAGTAATATCATCCTGTCTCATAAGATGCTCGCCTACCAGGAAGGCATCTGCTCCTACTTTGCTCAGTTCCACCACCGTCTCATGATCATGGATGCCACTCTCCGCAACAATGATTTTGCCATTGGGAATCAGTGGAATGAGTTTTTCACTAAGCTTCATATCCATTTCAAAGGTCTCAAGATTACGGTGGTTGATGCCAATAATATTGGCGCCAGCAAAGATTGCTTTAATCAAATCTGCCTTGTCATGGATCTCGACCAACACTTCCATCCCCAAGTGAAGGGCATACTGAAGCAGTTCTTTGAGCTCCTTTCGGGAAAGTGCTCTGGCGATCAGAAGTACATAGTCTGCACCATATACCAATGCTTCGACCAACTGATACTTGTCCACAATAAAATCTTTACGGAGAAGGGGGATGTTGACATAGCGCCGTACCATCCCTAAATACTCTTTATCTCCTTGGAAGTAATGAGGCTCTGTCAGTATCGAAAGGGCATCTGCACCACCCCTTTCATAGGCTTGGGCGATTACCATAGGATCGAAATCTTCTCTTATGACACCCTTGCTTGGACTGGCTTTTTTAACCTCAGCAATAATGCGATAGGGATTCTCTTCTGTCGCCCGCAATGCTGTGATCACATCTTTTGGCATAAAAGGGTTATATGCCAAAGAACGCCCCAACCATTCTAGAGGGAACGCTACTTTTCGCTCCTCCAGATCTTCTCTTGTTTTCTTAATTATTTCGTCTAAGATATCTGCCATTGTCTGCCCATTGTCTAAAATTTTCGTATTATATCCAAATATAAAATATTATTTCAGATAACACTTCCTTAGCAAATCCCAATGCATTTTGATCTCTTCTTCTCCGAGACCCTCTTTGGCAACTACCCGCTTCATCATTGTATAGGCTTTGGCACACATTCCTTTTTTGTAAAGTCCCCATGCCAGAGAGTCCAGATAGTAGGTATTGACGGGATCCTGCTCCAGTGCTTTTTTGACCAGTGCTATACCTCTGTCTATGTCAAGGTCATGATCGATCAGTGTATAGCCATAGTAGTTCAAATAAAGCGCATCTTTCAGCCCTTTGCGTAATGCCTCCTCCAATAGTTCACGCATCTTTTTTAATGCCGAAGGATTGATGGCTCTGGACTGCTTGGCCTGCTCATAGACAAGCATACCCTCTTCTGCTAGCCATTTGGCATTTTGTGTTGTTTTGTAAAGCTTTTGTGCTGTTGCAATAGCTTTTTTATACCGTTTCTTCTCTTTGTAAAAACTAAAAAGTATCTCTTCATTTCCCGGATTTTTCTCCAAAAAAGAGATAATACCATCAACATCATTGCGGTAAAGGGAAATCTCTATAATCTTTTGTAGAAAATATTTTTGTGAATCTTTTTGATAGAGCTTCTTATAAAGCTCTTCTACCTTTTTGAGATTCTTCTCTTTGGCATACAGTTCAATCAGCTTGAAGTAAATACCGATAGAGGCAGCTTCATGCTGCTTGATGTGCGTATCCAGCAGCATGACTGCCTTGTCGGGTGCATGAAGGTTCTTTTCCAGGATATCTGAAAGCTGCAGAAGAATCTTCTCGTTCTCCTTTTTCTGATAGGCATTTCTGAGAAGATCGGCTGCTTCCTTGGGCTTGCCAAGCTCAAGCTTTAGAGAAGCCACAGCCATCTGATCCTCTATAGGCGCATCGACGGAGAGATACGCATCAGCAACATTCTCCGCATCTACCAGTGAACCCTGTTGGATATAGAGTGCCACAAGCATACGGTAGAGTGCCACATCTCTCTCCTGCGGGTGTGCGGTGACCCATTCTACCAGGCGATTGATAGCCTCAGTAGGATCACCTTTTTGTATCAAAGTATCCTTGGCTGCTTGAATAAGATACTCTTTTTTGCCAGTCACACGATACAGTACCTCATACAATGTTTTGCTCTGAGAAAGCTTCCCAGCCTCTTCACTGAGCAGTGCCTTGATGATCAGCATATCCTCCGTATCGTCAGAAGAAGCCATAGGAGAGACTGCATATGCCGCGGAAGTCATCATGATCCACGCAGGGATTGTTTTTATATAATTCCAGGACACTCTTCTCTCACCTCTTTTTCATTTTGTTTAAACTGTTCCCAGAAGGGAAAGGTACGGCACTGTGATGGACGCACCGGATAGATACCGCAACGCTCTTTTTTCTCATCAAAAAAGATACAGGCATAGTCCTCTTCTCCCAACTGTTTTTCAGTCAGCGAATACCGATGTTTCACTTTACGCAGATACTTCACAGCAAAATCCTCTACTGTCATCTCCAGGTAGGCTGCCATATCAATGATCTCCTGATACTTTGCCCAGATATAGCCGCTCTCCCCCCGGCAACACTTCCCTCCACATGCTTCACAGGCGGAAGGATCAAAACAATAGTCATACTCTGTATGTGATATGATATCCACTTTACTTTACCCCTTTGTTAATGGCTGCTTTGATACTATGTGTATCTGCTTTTTCAAATGCCATTCTGGATGCCTCCAGATACTGACTTTCTTCATCAAATACAATCAACGGTGGCAATACCCTGGCCATAGATCTGGAGGTAGCTCTGGCTGCAATCATCACTATCTTTGCCTCTCTGTCCACCTTGGGATGGACAAAGCGCAACTGCTCCGGATTGAGCCCCTCACCCCTTAATACCTGCAATACCCTGTCCACTTGCTTAGCATCATAGCAGAAGAGGAAATATCCCCTAGGTGCCAACAGGCGCTTGACAGAGCGTACCAGTACTTCGATAGGCATATGGTGGGCATAGCGGGCAATATTGAGATGGATATTCTCACTTTGCGTCACTCTGCTGTCATAAAAAGGAGGATTGGACACGATAGTCTCAAAGCGCTGATCGGTTTGATAGGTACCGATATCTCCCAGCACTGCCTCTACGCTCAACCCATTGATACTGAAATTATGCCTAGCGTAGGCAAGCATACTCTCCTGCTTGTCGATAATGGTTGTCTTCAGGGCAAAATCTCTACTCAGCAGCAACGAAAGTATCCCTACTCCACATCCTATATCCAACAATCTTCCTTTTGGAGAAAATGTTGTGGCAAAGTCATAGAGAAATATGGAGTCGCTGTTGTAGCGATACCCCTCTTTGGGCTGATAGAGAAACACAATACTCCTTTTAAGGGCACCTTTTGTGTTATCATATCAAAATTTTGATAGAATTTGCCTATGAACAAAGTAAATACCCGACTTCATCCAGATTCGACTGATTTTTGCATGCTTGACTACCCCTGTGCCTATCTTCCGGGTAAACGTGTCAGGATGAACTACCGCCACATAGAGCATGCCAGTAAAGAGTTTGTCACTGCTGTCATCGATCGTGGTTGGCGTCGTTTTGGCAAATACTATTTTCACCCTATCTGCCAGGATTGTGGCGCCTGCAAAAGTCTCCGTATTCAGGTTGATACCTTCTCCCCCAGCAAATCCCAAAGACGTGTCATCAAAAAGAACAGAGAGACGGAGATTCTTATCCAGAGACCCTCTCTCAGCAAAGAGCATAT
>JALWVW010000343.1 GCA_027079365.1 Campylobacteraceae bacterium
TACCCGGCTCCATTCCGAACCCGGAAGTCAAGCCTCCCAGCGCCGATAATACTGCAGGCTACGTCTGTGGGAATGTAGGTCAGTGCCACCTTGAAACGTTTTTAGCTTTCTTACTTCATTTCTTCTTCTATTTTTATTTATATTTTCTTGTATTATTTGTAGTATATTGGTTTATCGTTGATATCGTAGTTCTTTTTGTTTAGTGTATTTAGTTTTATGTACCCTAGATTAAAAGAATAAAATTCCATAATAGTTTCAAAAGTAGGACACCCTTGAGCCAAACTCTGATATAATTGTCTTAAGAGGTGATATCTATGGAAAAAACACTACAAGCATGTGATGTAGGAACAGTAGAGGATGCCATTGCTCTGGTAGAGCAGAGAGGCATCCAGCAGATCAAGGTAGCAGCAACCGATATCGATGGGGTACTGCGTGGGAAGTATATCAATCGAGAGAAGTTTATCTCAACTTTGAAAGAGGGGCTAGGGTTTTGTGATGTGATCTTTGGTTGGGATAGTAGTGATGCGCTGTATGGTGAAGACTCTATCACGGGGTGGAAGACTGCTTTTCCGGATGCCGAAGGGCATATCGATGTGACAACTTGTAGAGAGTTGCCACTGGAGGGCAATACGGTACTGTTTTTATTGGATTTTGCAAAAGGCGGGGTTCACAAAGAGGTAGGTCCTCGCTCTCTGCTCAAGCGCGTGATCAAGAGAGGTGAGGCGATGGGGATCAGCTTTAAAGCCTCGGCTGAGTTTGAATTTTTTGTCTTCAACGAGACGCCGCAGAGTATTCGTGACAAACGCTACAGAGACTTAGAAAACTTCACCCCTGATATGTTTGGCTATTCAATGATTCGTAACAGTGTACATGCAGACTTTTACCATGAGTTAATGGATCTAAGTCGCGAGATGGATATGGAGATTGAGGGAATACACACAGAGACAGGACCAGGTGTACTGGAAGTAGCTTTGTATTATGATGATCTACTCCGTGCAGCAGATAAGGCAGTGCTTTTTAAGACTTTTACCAAAGTACTGGCACAAAGGAATGGCATGATGGCAACCTTTATGGCGAAGTATTCCAATGACTATCCTGGACAGTCAGGACACTTGCATATGTCTGCAACTAAGGAGGGCAAACCGTTGTTCTATGATGAGAGTAAGCTCGATACAGTGTCAGAAGCTATGCGTCATTTCATTGGTGGGCAGCAGAAGCTTATGCCAGAACTTCTGGCTATGATCGCACCTACTTGTAATGCCTATACACGATTGATCCCTGGATTCTGGGCACCGACACAGGCGACCTGGGGTGTGGACAACCGTACCTGTGCCCTGCGGGCGATCACTGGATCTGCCAAGTCACAGAGAGTAGAGTATAGAGTAACTGCAGCGGACATCAATCCGTATATTGCCTTGGCTGCTGCGATAGGGAGTGGACTCTGGGGGATAGAGCATAAAATTGAGCCTACAGAGCCTATCGTAGGGAATGCCTATGATGTAACGCTCTCTGAGCAGTTTGGGTTCCCTCGTGACCTCTATGCTGCGGCACAGAGATTGAGAGGCTCAGAGGCTGCGAGGGAGTTGTTTGGAGATGTCTTTGTCGATCACTATGCGATGACCCGCGAGCATGAAGCCAATGAACAGCTCAAGGCGATCACCGATTGGCAGCTAAACCGTTATTTCGAGATCATATGATGTAGGGTGCGTACTACGCACCAAAAAGACAAAAATATTCTCGGGTGCTACTTTTATCTATAGCACTGTCGTATCATCCGGGAATACTTTTAAAGAAGTATTATGTTCAATCAGTAACAAGGAAAAATAATGTCAAATTTTAAAACCATATCTCCCGTAGATGGTTCTGTCTATATAGAAAAACCCTACCATACACTAGAAGATATCGAGGATACACTGGTCAAAGCAAAGAATGCCCAAAAAGTATGGGTTTCTGTGCCACTGGAGCAGCGTAAAGAGATCATCCAACACTTTATTGATATCCTGGTCTCACACAAAGAGGAGATCTCTGAGGAGATCTCCAGACAGATGGGGCGACCGATCTCTCAGAGTGGCTTTGAGGTCAATGGCTTCAAGGAGCGTGCCGACTATCTGCTTAAGATCGCTGATGAGAGTTTGGAGCCTTACTGTCCCGAGGAGATGGCAGGATTTGAGCGATGCATAGAGAAGGAGCCATTGGGGGTCATAGCGATATTGAGTCCGTGGAACTATCCGTTCCTTACCTCGGTGAATGTACTTATCCCTGCACTGCTGGCAGGGAATGCAGTGATCATGAAGCACTCATTACAGACACCGCTTGTAGCAGAGCGCTATGCTGAGGCATTTGAAGAAGCTGGATTACCAGAGGGTATCTTCAATGTGCTGCATATACAACACAAAGAAACAGCCGTATTGCTAGCGGATGAGCGCATTGATGGGGTATTTTTTACGGGTTCTGTAGAGGGAGGCTTTGCCGTACAGGAGGCAGTAGGGAACAAGTTTATCCCTTGTGGGCTGGAGCTAGGAGGCAAGGATCCTGCCTATGTGAGAGCCGATGCCAATCTGGAAACCACCGTGTCTAATCTCGTAGATGGATCATACTTTAACTCAGGGCAGTCCTGCTGTGGGATCGAGCGGATCTATGTACATGAGGATGTGTATGATGCGTTTGTGGAAAAGTTTGTGGAAGAGACCAAGCAGTACAAGCTAGGCTCACCACTGGAGGCGGGTACCAACCTAGGGCCTATGGTCAAAACGGGCGCGAGTGACCATGTGCGTAAACAGATTCAAGAAGCGGTAGAGGCTGGTGCAAAATCGCTGATTGATGAGAGCCACTTCCCTGCCTCTAAGGAGGGCACTCCTTATCTGGCACCACATGTACTCGTCGATGTAGATCATACTATGGCTGTGATGCAAGAGGAGAGTTTTGGTCCTGTCGTAGGAATTATGAAAGTTTCCAGTGATAAGGAAGCCGTAGCACTGATGAATGACAGCAAGTATGGATTGACGGCTTCGATTTGGACACGAGACAGAGATGTGGCCAGAGCACTCTCCCCTCAGATAGAGACAGGTACAGTGTTTATGAACCGTTGTGACTACCTTGACCCGGCATTGGCTTGGACAGGGGTGAAGCATACAGGACGAGGAGTATCGCTCTCTCCTTTTGTCTATGATTCTGTGACGAGACTCAAATCCATCCACTTTAGACTAGAGGAGTAACGATGACACTATTGCAAAATACCAACTGGAACTACCCTGCAGCCGTATGGTTTGGACATGGAAGAGTAGCGGATATTGTGGCTGCCTGCGAGCAGATGGGAATGCATCATCCGCTGATTGTCACAGATGAGGCACTGGTGCAGCTTCCGATTATGGAAGATCTACTTGGCCCACTTAAAACCCAAGGGCTATCCTATAGTCTCTACAGTGATGTACAGCCTAACCCTACAGGAGAGAATGTAGAGGCAGGTGTACATGCTTATAGGGAGAATAGCTGTGATGGTGTGATCGCTTTTGGAGGTGGATCTGCGCTGGATGCAGGCAAGACCATTGCATTTATGTCTGGACAGAGCTTACCACTATGGGACTTTGAGGATATAGGGGACAATTGGGGCAGGGCGGATCAAGAGGGTATCGCAAAGACGATTGCCATCCCCACCACTTCTGGTACAGGCTCAGAGGTAGGGCGTGCTACGGTGATTACTCAGAGCCAGAGTCATGCCAAGAAGATCATCTTTCATCCTGACATGATGCCAAGCTTGGTGATCCTCGATCCCAACCTCACGTATAATCTGCCCAAGCATATCACAGCATGGACAGGGATCGATGCACTGGTACATGCGGTAGAGGCATATCTGGCGCCAGGATTTCATCCGATGGCAGACGGGATTGCGATGGAGTGTATCCGTATGATCAAAACCTATCTCCCTGTTGCCTACCGTGAGCCACATAACGCTATGGCCAGAGCGCAGATGATCGTGGCTGCTATGATGGGAGCTACGGCATTTCAGAAAGGCTTGGGCTCTGTCCATTCATTGGCACATACACTGGGTGGTCTCTATAATATGCCGCACGGGTTGGCCAACTCGATCATTCTACCCTATGCGCTCCAGCAAAATAGTTCAGTGATAGGAGAGAGGATGGAGGTACTTTGTAAGTTTTTAGATATTGCACACCCCTCCACAGAGAGCTTTATAGCCTACATCTTGGAGCTACGAAGAGAGCTGGGTATTCCGCATACTCTGACAGAAGCAGATATTCCGGAGGAGAGAATTGCAGAGATAGGGGAGATCGCTTATCGGGATCCCTCTACGGGAAGCAATGCAATGCCTCTCAATGCAGAGGACTTTGAAGCACTTTTTGTGATGTGTTGTAGAGGTGCCCTTTAAGACTTTCTTGAGTGTTTTGAAGTATGAGACGCTATAATAATCTAAAGGGTACCTCTAATTAATAGGTCGTACCCACAAAAGCTGAAGATGCCCGAAGGGTGGGCTTTGCAGACGCGATATTTCACTCGATGCCCCCTTCACCGTAGCTTTGGCTACGCTTTGAGAGCCTCAAGCAAAATCTCACATCTGCAAAGCCCATTGTGGGTATGACCTATTATTCGAGGAGCCCTAAATTCTACACCATGGATAAGACAGTGTACAAACTTAAGCGTCTCCTTGACATTTTTCAAGATCGTACGATTACTTCGATCTATATGCGAGGGATGCTGGGAATCTTCCTTTTGGTGCTGCTATTTACAAGTTATGTGGTTTACAGTGAGTACAGCCATTTTGATATAGAGGCAAAGCACATAAGAGACAGCTATATCAAAGAACAGAAAGCGCGTATTGTTTTTGATGTTAACCGTGTACTAAAATTTATTACCAATGAGTACTATGTCAGAAAGCATGCGATAGATGAAGGGTTGCTGAAGCGACAGATCACCAATGCTATCTCTCAGCTTTATGGTAGACCGGACAATACGGGCTATATCTTTATCTATAATGACAAGGGTGTGTGTCTTTCTGATCCCGTACAGCCTTACAATATCGGTAAAAATCTCTATACATTCAGAGATCCTGATGGTATACAGGTAATCAAAGATCTTATTGATGTCTCCTTGCAGGAAGAGGGCGGGTTTGTAACCTATACCTGGGTCAAACCAACCACCAAAGAGCGTAGCCCAAAGATCTCTTATGCCAAGGCATTTAAACCCTGGGGTTGGATGGTGGGTACAGGTGTGTATCTTGATGAAGTAGATAAAGTGATCAGCACCAAGAAAGAGGTACTCAGAGAGAAGTTATTGGATTATCTTTTGAAGATCAGTACCCTTATGCTATTACTTTTTGTGATAGGGCTGATTGGGGTAAAAGTGATCAACCATGTCATACGAAGAGAGATCAACCAGTTTAACCATTTCTTTAGCCGTGCGGCGGAAGAACATATTCTGATTGATGACAAGGATGTAAAGTTTGTGGAATTCAAGGAGATGGTTGGCTATATCAACAGTATGGTCAATGAAATCCATAGGCGAAAGAAAAAGCTTAAAGAGCTCAACCAAAAATTAGAGATGAAAGTGGCAAAAAAAACCCAAAACCTGCTGGAGCAGAATCAACTGCTTGCCAAAGAAAAAGAATTTAGTGAGTCACTTGTTAAAGCGCAGGATCGATTTATCAGACGCTCCATCCATGAAATGAATACACCCCTTGCAGTAATCATGACACATATTGACATTTTCAGGATGAAATTTGGAGAAAACCGCTATATGTCACATATTGAGGCGGGTGCCAAGATGATAGCGACACTCTATGATGATCTCAGCTATATGGTGAAGAAAAACAGATTTGATTATGAAAAAAAGTGGATTAATTTTTCTGAGTTTTTGCTTGAGCGCATACGGTTCTTTCAGGAAATTGCTGCGGGGAACAGGCATAGGATGGTTACCGATGTTGAGCCAGGATTGCAAATATATTTTAGTGATATTGAACTGCAACGCGTCATAGATAACAATCTTTCTAATGCCATTAAGTATGCGAAAAAGGAGACAGATATTCATGTGAATCTTTATCGGGAGGAGCAGAAAGTTGTGCTGGTATTTTCTACCTATTCTCCCCAGATTACTGACACAGAAAAGATCTTTGAGCCTTTTCATCGAGAAGAGAGCAGGGTAGAGGGGTTTGGGCTTGGATTAGAGATCGTCAAGTCCATCTGTGATACAGGGGACGTGGTGGTAAAAGTCTCTTCTGATACGGAGAAAACGGTGTTTAAATACTATTTTGAAGGAGAAGGTAATGAGAGTATTACTGCTTGAAGACGAGATCATGCTTCAAGGTGCGATCAAAGAGTATCTGGAGGAGACAGGGTACGTTGTGGATGCCTATGAGGATGGGGAGGAGGCGTATGCCGCCATTGGACATGCAGTTTATGATTTCTTTATCTTTGACATCAACACTCCTTCCATTGATGGGCTCTCTCTGTTGGAAAGACTACAAAAAGAGAAAATATTTGTACCCACAATTTTCATCTCTGCTATTACGCAGATTGAGCAGATCAGTAAAGCTTACGCACTTGGATGCTACGATTATCTAAAAAAACCTTTTCATCTTAAAGAATTAACTTTACACATTGACAGGTTGCTAAAAATAGCAAATATCACATCGCAAACAGTGGTGCCATTGAGTAAATTTTACAGCTATGATCTAGAGAGAAAGAAACTGATGTTCGATGGAGAGGATCAGCCTCTCACCTACAAACAATCCCAGATCATGGATTTGCTGGCGTCATTTGGAGGGAAAATAGTAGATTTTGATACGCTGAGGTATTATGTATGGGAGAATAGTCATGTGGACAATGCTACGATACGGGCAGAAATACACAGGGTAAGATCAGTGTTGAAAGAGAACCTCATTGAAAGTATTAAGAGCGTTGGTTATCGATTAAAAAATTTTAAATCATAATAAAAAGTAATGATTCATCTGTAACCATATGCTACACATTCCTCCTTTGTGTATATAATATAGCAATAAAATCGCCAATGCTATGCCTTTGCTACTTGAAAAGTTTACAATAAAAATGTACTTTTATGCATAACAAAGGAGCAAGCATGACTGAAGAGAAAGCCAAGGCGTATTGGCGTGAGAACATCTCCACCATCCTTAAACTACTTTCCGTGTGGTTTATTGTGTCGTATGGAGCAGGCATATTATTTATCAATCAGCTTAATACGATTGAGATCAGCGGAGTGAAACTGGGGTTCTGGTTTGCACAGCAGGGAGCGATCTATGTCTTTGTGATATTGATTTTTGTCTATGTTAGAATGATGAACAAGCTCGATGAAAAATATGACGTACATGAGTAGGAGATAGTATGGATTTACAAACATTAATATACCTTTTTGTAGGGCTCTCTTTTGCTCTGTATATCGGTATCGCAATTTGGGCAAAAGCGGCAAGTACAAAAGATTTCTATGTCGCAGGTGGTGGTGTTCACCCTATAGCCAATGGTATGGCAACGGCAGCAGACTGGATGAGTGCTGCATCCTTTATCTCACTGGCGGGTCTGATCTCGTATAAGGGAAGTGATGGTGGTGCTTATTTGATGGGTTGGACTGGAGGCTATGTGCTTTTGGCACTGCTTTTGGCGCCCTATCTTAGGAAGTTTGGCAAGTTTACTGTACCTGACTTTATTGGAGATAGATATTACTCCAATGTAGCCAGAACAGTGGCGGTAGTTGCGACAATCTTTGTCTCTTTTACTTATGTTGCGGGGCAGATGCGAGGCGTGGGTATTGTCTTTTCTCGATTTTTACAGGTTGATGTCAACACAGGTGTCTATATTGGTATGGGTATTGTATTTATCTATGCGGTACTAGGGGGAATGAAGGGTATTACCTATACCCAGGTTGCACAGTATACGGTGATGATCATTGCCTATCTGATCCCTGCGATCTTCCTCTCTCTGATGGTGACTGATACCTTCTTACCACAGTTAGGTATTTTTGCTACTACCACATTTGATTTCAATGATGGAGTTAAGGTGATTCCGCAAGGCACCTATCTCATGCATGCACTGGACCAATCCCTGGCAGACCTCGGATTTAAAGAGTATACACAGCCGGGTAACCTATGGAATATGTTTATGCTTACTGTGGCACTCATGGTGGGTACAGCGGGGTTACCACATGTGATTGTCCGATTCTTTACCGTTCCTCGTGTGAAGGATGCACGTATCTCAGCTGGCTATGCATTGCTGTTTATTGCATTGCTTTATACTACAGTAGCCTCAGTAGCTGCATTCTCAAGAGTCAATACAATTGATCGTATCCAAAATGTGGAGTATAAGCAGTGGGTAACAGAAGGTGTCAAAAAATCTGATGGCAGAGAGAATCATGGGTCATGGTTTAGGACATGGGAAAAAGGGTCACTTCTTGCATGGAATGACAGGAATGGCGATGGAAAGATTCAATATGCGGCAGGAAAAGCATTTGATAATGCCAAAGGAAAGCCAGCATTTGATGGAGACAAAGTAGCGCCAGATGGACATAGGTTGACTACCAATGCTTTGCCTGCTAAGGGTGCGAAGCCTTTTGACAACGAGGTATATATTGATAGAGATATCATCGTACTGGCAAATCCGGAGATTGCAAACCTTCCCAATTGGGTGATTGCATTGATTGCAGCGGGTGGATTGGCAGCGGCACTCTCTACGGCAGCCGGACTGCTTCTGGTTATCTCGGCTTCAATCTCACATGACCTGCTTGGAAAAGTAATTTTCAATGATCCTGCAACAGGCAAATCAAAATTGAGTGAAAAATCAGAGTTGATGGCGGCAAGACTGGCAGCAGTAGCAGCCATTATTGTGGCGGGCTACCTAGGCATCCATCCTCCAGGATTCGTGGCACAGGTGGTAGCATTTGCCTTTGGTCTGGCAGCAGCTTCATTCTTCCCTGCGATTATTCTGGGAATCTTTGATAAGCGTATGAATAAGGCGGGTGCCATCGCAGGTATCTCTACCGGACTGATCTTTACCTTCGGATACATTATCTACTTTGTATTTATGGGTGGAGACAAGGCAGATTATCTTTGGGGTATTGCACCGACAGGTATTGGTACGCTGGGCATGGTATTGCACTTTATTGTGGCCTATATTGTCTCTCGTATGACAGAACCACCACCACAGCATATTCAAGACTTAGTCGAGAGTATTCGTGTCCCTCGTGGGGCTGGTGAAGCGCAAGCGCATTAACATATGAAGCCCTCCTCCTGGGGGGGCGACACCATGTTGGTATCTGTATATAGTGGGACTATAACACTATAGATACATACCAATATATAAGGATTTTCTTTGAGTTTCAATGACCAAAAAGCCTTCTTTCAGTCTATCCATCCTTTTTGCGACCTTTCTGATGATGCACTTGAAAATATCATTCAGTATGTAGAGATAGGCTTTTATCCCAAAGGGAGTGAAGTGGTTGCTCTCGGGGGAAGCCCTGAGATCCTCTATCTTATCATCAAAGGGGAAGTCAAGGCCTATGACAGCGAGAGCAGTTTGCTACGTGTCTACCATGCCAAAGAGGGCTTTGATGCCGATGCTTTGATCGAGGGAGCCAGTCTGGCTCGCTATGAGGTGACAGAGGATCTTATCTGCTACGAACTGAGCAAGAAAGGCTTCATGAAAGCTTTTGAGAAGTATGAATCTTTTAAGAAATTTTATCTCATGGATATGGTAGAGAGAATCACCTACCTGAAGAAGAAAGAAACTGCTTCAGATCTGAGTGGGTTTATGGTCGCAAAAGTGAGTGACAGTTATCTGCATGAGCCCTGTATTGTCTCTTCCGAAATGCTGGTTTCTCAAGCACTAAAAAAATCTGTTGAGATGAAGAGCTCCTCTATCGTGGTGAAGAAAAATGAGGTATACGGCATTGTCACCGACAGTGATATCAAGACCGCATTGGCAAATGAGACGCTCGACCTCTCTTCCAGGATAGAAGAGATGGCACGCTTTCCTATCATCGCTGTGGAGAATGATGATTTTCTTTTCAATGTGTATCTCTTGCTGATACAAAAGAATATCAAGAGAGTAGCGGTCAAGAAAGAAGATGAGATTATTGGTATGCTGGAGCAGATAGATATATTGAGTTATTTTGCCAATCACTCAAGACTGGCTACAGTCAAGATAGAAAAAGCCAAGACGGTAGCGTCACTCAGAGAAGCCAGCCAAGACTATATCAGTATCGTCAAAAAACTCCATGCGCAGGGAGTGAAGGCAAGGTATATCGCCAAATTGATCTCAGAGATCAACCGCAAGGTATTTCTCCGTCTTTTCGATATGCTTATGCCAGAAGTACTGCAAAAAGATTGTGCATTGATTGTTATGGGGAGCGAGGGAAGAGGCGAGCAGATACTGCGTACAGATCAGGACAATGGACTGATCGTGCGTGATGGTGTGGATGCGGAACAGTATCTTCCCTATATGGAGGAATTCACCGAGACACTCATCTCCTTTGGATATCCAGCCTGTGAGGGAAATATTATGGTTTCCAATCCTTACTGGTGTAAAAGCATGGCAGCGTATGAAAAGGAGATCCTGCACTGGATCGACTATCCCGACCAAGAGAGTTATATGTACTTTTCTATCTTTTTTGATGCGAGAGTGGTCGCAGGGGATGCTGTATTGCTTGAGAGGCTCAAGAAAGTGCTGTTGAAGCATGTGGATACGAATAATGATGTCTATATGGCACGCTTCGCCCACCTTACAACACTCTTCGAGACCCCGGTAGGGTTCTTTAGTACCTTTCTGCATCGAGACAGAAAGATTGATATAAAAAAAGCAGGAATATTTCCTATTGTGCAAGGGGTAAGGTCACTTTCCTTAACATATAAAATTGAAGCACTCTCTACCGTAGGAAGAATTAAGCTACTAAGATCCCGTGAACTACTTGATGCCGATATGGCGCAAGAGTTGATAGAGGCATTCGAAATACTTCTCTATGTGCGACTAGAGCAGCAACTTGCTCAGCAGAGAAATGGTCTGCCTGTTAATGATGAAATAGACACCGTTCTTCTAAGTAAAATACAAAGAGATTTGCTTAAAGACAGCCTTCAGATTGTAGAGAAGTTTAAGAAAATAATTATAAGACATTTTTCTTTGGAAAACCTATAGTGCTTGTA
>JALWVW010000344.1 GCA_027079365.1 Campylobacteraceae bacterium
CGCATAGGCTGAGACACCTATGGTCGCCACCTCACCCTCTACCTTTGCCCACTCATGCTCTTGACTGTATTTGATCATTTTTTCTCCTTTTTATTTTTTTATAAATGGCAACGATGTGATATTTGCTTCGATCGCCCCTCTACTGTCTCTCAGTTCGATGCCTGCATCTTTGTCAAAGCCCTCCAGGTCGATCATTGCCAATCCGATTCCCACATTGAGTGTCGGCGAGAATGCCGCAGAGGTGACGAAACCTACCTTGCGGTCATTCTGGTAGACCTCAAAATCTTTTCTGGCACTTCTTCGTCCTGTAGTCTTGAATGGCATCAGCAGACGGGTCACCCCTGCCTCTTTCTGATCTCTGAGGGCATCGACCCCAATATAGTCTCGTTTGAGGTTGACAAACATCCCTAGATTGGCTTCCAGTGGTGTGATGGTCTCGCTCAGGTCATTGCCATAGAGACTATACCCCATCTCCAGACGCAGGGCATCCCTAGCTCCAAGACCCGCAGGAGTCACCCCATCTGCGATCAGCGCATCCCAGATACGCACCGAGGTTGCCCCATCGATATAGAGCTCAAAGCCCAGTTCCCCTGTATAACCTGTGCGACTCAGCAGACACGGCTCACCAAATATCTCTGTCTGTACAAAGGAGAAAAATCCCATCTCGGTCAAATCCCTGTCGAAGTACTTTTGCAATACCTTGATCGCATGAGGCCCTTGGACATCAAGCTTGGCATATTCGACAGAACGATCGGTCATCGTCCCACTGCCCATACGGTCACGGAAAGCATGCAGGTCTGTCTCCCGTCTGGCAGCATTGACCACGATCATCAGCACCTGCTCTCCCAGACGATAGACGATCAGATCATCGATCACTCCACCCTCGTCATTGAGCAAAAACCCATACTTACACTTGCCCACAGGTAGCGCATCGATATCGATCGTCGTGGCTTCATTCATCCCAGAGGCAACAATATCCCCCTCGAAGAAAAACTCCCCCATATGTGAGGTGTCAAACAGTGCCACATCCTCACGACACGCCTTGTGCTCTGCGATGATGCCTGCATACTGTATCGGCATATCCCAACCGCAGAAGCCCACATTACGACTTCCCAGTGCTTGCTGCCTCTCATGAAGCGGGGTTTTGAGTAATTCTGCCATATCTGTATCCTTTTGTTTTAGGCTATAACTTCTAATGTAATAATTATAGAAAAGAAAAGGGGCAGAAAAGTATCAAGAAGGGATCTTTAAGGCAACTCTAGGGTGACACGGTTTTGAGCCGAAACCCAACCCCGTAGACATTCTCAATCACCCCATCAGGAAGCTTTTTGCGTAGGCGCTTGATGATATCCTTGATCTTGCGGGGCTGAGAGACAGCCTCGACATCATCATTCCATAGATGCAATGCGATCTCATCAGTAGAAAAAATCTGCCCTGATTTGGATGTCAGCATCTCCAGCAATGCGATCTCATAACGGGTCAGCTTGACCTGCCCTGTGGAGTGCAACAGTTGCCGTGTCACTGGATGCCAGATATGACCCTCGCCTAATGGAAGTATCGTCTCTGTCTCTCGCAGCTCTTTCAGCTGTGCCACCGCCTCAGAGAGCGATGCTTTAAGTGCACCTCTCTGGATCGGCTTGGGCAGGTATTTGGTCAGTCCCAGCTCTGTAGCAAAGAGCAGCTTGTCCCGCTCCAGATGGGCAGTCAGGATGAGTATGCGTGTGGCTTTGTCCTCTTTTCGGATTATTTTGGCAACCTCTAGACCATTACAGTGAGGCATATTGATGTCCAGCAGGAGAATATCGGGATGATAGGTGCGGTAGGCCTCCAGTGCTGCCTCCCCATCCGGCACCGCATAAACCCGTGCAAAGTAGCGCTCCAGATAGCGGGTATAGTTGCGTCTTGTGGGTGCCTCATCTTCGGCATAGAGGATCGTATAATTATACATTCTCCTCCTCCACGATATCCAAAGAGATAGAAAATTTCGCCCCCTGCGGCTCATTGGAAGCCAGCAGCTCTCCATGCATGCTTTTTTCGATGATGAGTTTCGCCATACAGAGCCCATGTCCTGTACCCTGAGAGTGGGGTTTGGTGGTAAAGTAGGGATCAAAGATTCTCTCCAGATACTGTGCCTCAATGCCTCCTGCATTGTCCACGATATCAAGGAGAACATTGCTCGCCTCTCTATAAATGGTGATGTGTATCTCTTTGGAAGCAGGTGCTCGCTCGATGAGGATATCTTTGGCGTTATTCAAAATAACCAGCAAGGCTTGCACAAACTCCTTTTTGACCCCTCGTACTTGGTAGGGTGCCTCCATGCTGATCTCCAGTGCGATCTGCTTGGACTCCAGCAATCCCCGCACCAGCGCTACCGCATCATCCAACGCCTCTCGCATACCGAAGACCTCCTGTCCCTTGCTTGGCTGAAGATAAGTGTTGAAGCTCTCGATCGTGTCAGACATATAATAAGTAAGCTTCTCTATCTCGTTCAGGTGTCTCTCCAGCTGCATACCGTCCAGCTTGCCCTCCTCAAAATCCGCTTCGATACTCGCCACGACTGAGTTGATCTGTGCCAGTGGCTGCTTCCACTGATGGGCGATATGTGCCAGTGTCTCTCCCACCGCTGCCAGCTTGGACTGGGCAATGAGGAGCGTGTCCTTCTCTCTGAGTTCCAGGAGCTGTTTTTGGACTTCTGCTTCGAGATTCATACTCTCACCCACCCATCGCCATATACAACAGCCAAGGATAAGTCAGCACCCCGATCAGATAATACCACCACGGTGTCGGACTCTCCAGCATCAAGAGTAATCCATCATCAGCTTCCTGACGCACAAAAACCTTCTGCACCAGATGGATCTTCATAAAGATATCCATACTCTTAAGCAGCAGAATGAAAAAGATTGGCCAGTTGAGAATATCAAACGCCAGTGAGATATAGAGAGTATAGAGATAGCCTATATGCATAAAGAGCAGCAAAAAAATGGACTTATGATAGAAATAGTAGCTCTTTGCCAGTGAGCCCATGAGGGTATTCGATCGTTGCCAGTAAGCTTCAAAAAGCTCAAGCACCATACAGAGAAGAACCAGTTTCCACATCAGGCCAACTCTAAACTGTCAAACCCCTCATATCTTCCAAACGAAAGAATAAAGAGACTTTTGAGCAGATTAGGTGAGAGTGCTTTCAACTCCTCAAAGACACTGTTTTCGATCAATGCCGCATCCATTGTATTCACTACATCATCAAGTACCCTAGGTAAGGCTTCACATAGTTTTCTGAAGGCATCTGTGTCTCCAGTCACCATTTCATAAAAAATATCTATGGAGACCCTTCGGATATACTCATGGGTATGAGGCACACCATCTAGGCTGATTTTCCAGGGAATATTCTGGCTTTTTTTGGCGATCACTTCGACCAGAAAACATCGGTTCTCTGCACTTTTTAGCAGTATACTCTGCATTTTGATGTAAGTTTTTTGGGCGGAAGAGGAGTTCATCGTATTGTGTTTGTTTTTCATCTCAATATAGATATGCTTCTCTTCATTTATTAGATCAAAACCCTGTTTGGGGACAGACCATTCATCGTTAATATAGCGGAAGATATTTTGATGAAAATAGCCAATATGATTGCTGTTAGTCTTGTCCATTTGGCGGATGATCTCAGACTCTATGGTCTCCTCTAGTGTTTTGCCATAGACTTTGCTGTCAAAAGTCAGTTTGATCGGGTCAATAAGATTTTTATTGAATATTTTGAGATCGATTTTGAAGCGGTATTTGCCTACAGTCTCCTGCACATGGGCAAACAGATCCTCATCTGAGATAAAATCCAATCCATACCCAGCCATCATTGTACCTCTGTAATATCATTCAAGAGTCTCACAAGTGCCGTCCCCATAGCAAATGCCAGATTGACCGGTACTGCATTGCCTATCTGCTTATATTGATTGGTCAGCGAGCCCTCAAACTGCCAACTATCTGGGAAAGTCTGTATTCTTGCATACTCACGCACCTGAAAAGGTCTCGTCTCTTCAGGGTGGCAACGCTCTGTCTGCTTCTGTGCAGGCGAACAGGTTAGTGTCAAAGAAGGCTCATCCCAAGCAATGCGTCTGGCGATACCTGTCTTGCCTCCTCCCAGATAAAAGCTTTTCATCATATAGGCTTTCTGCTCTGACAAAGGCAGATCACGCCAGTATCCGCCCGGTGGCACCATATCTAGCACTCTTTTTTTCTTTTCGGGATAGGTTTGTCCGGGGGAAGGTGGTACATCGCAGGTATAGAGTGATCCTTTTTTCAGTGCATCTTTGAGTGTATATATCCTGCTGCTTTCCTTGGGCCATACAAATGCTACATCAGAGGCGTACTCTTTTTTAATCCCCACAATAAAGAGACGCTCACGCTTTTGAGGGACAGCGAAGTGGATACCCTTCAGTACCCTAGGCTTACACACTTCATATCCCATCGATTCAAAGACCTCTATCATCGTCTGGAGCGTGCGTCCACCATCATGGCTCTTAAGTCCCCTGACATTCTCTGCCAAGAACACTTTGGGCTCTGACTCTTTCAAGGCACGGGCAAACTCGTAGAAGAGCGTGCCTCTGGTGTCTTCGAGACCTCTCTTGCGACCTGCATAAGAGAATGCCTGACAAGGAAATCCACCTGTCAAAAGATCAATGCCTCGATAGGGAGTAAAGTCAATCTCTGCAATATCACCATGTACGACATTCCATTTAGGGCGGTTACGCCTCAGTGTTTCTGTGGCAGCACGGTCAAAATCATTCAGAAGCAGATGCCTAAACCCTGCTCTCTCCATCCCCAGTGCCATACCACCAGCTCCGGCAAAAAGTTCAATACTGGCATAGTGATAAGAAGGGGAAGTGGCGGTAAAAAAAGACTGTAACGGTTCTGCTTCACTCATCCTCTTCCCTTCGTTTGGTTTTGAATATTATACACACAAATCATTTATAAGTGAAATAATATGCCAAATTGTCATATTATTAGCTCATCAAGACCTATTATGGGTGCATGTTACGGAATCTACCTTTTCCAATGTTTGATTAAGTGGGTAAAGACTTCATAGAGTCCTTCCACCTCAGCGATACTGGTACGCTCGTTGGGGGCGTGAATTGTGTCGTTGATGACTCCAAACTCCACCACATCGATGCCGTACTGTCCCATGAAGCGTGCATCACTGGTGCCTCCTGCTGTGGAGAGCCTGGTCTGCACTCCTGTGACAGCCTGGATGCTTTCGGTGATCTGCTGAACGATCCGGGAGTCACGCTGGGTAACAAAAGGATAGGAGCCCTGATCGAGTCTCAGCGTAAAATCCAATCCCTCCAGCGCCTGCTCAACATGGGCTTTCACATCCGCCTCCGTAGTGTTGGTAGAGTTACGGACATTAAACATGATCTTGAGCGAGTTAGGCGTGACATTGGTCACCTCCATGCCGCCTCGGATATCCGTGATCACCATCTGACTGGGAGCAAAATCCTCATCACCATTGTCCAAGTTCACTCCTGCAATCTTCTCTAGAATCGGAGCGATCTGGTGGACGGGATTGACCGCTTTTTCTGGATAGGCAGCATGCCCCTGCTTGCCATGGATCGTCAGATATCCGTTGATCGAGCCTCTACGACCGATCTTTATCGCATCCCCAAAAGTCGTCTCGCAGGTAGGTTCTGCCACGACACAATAATCTGGCAACATATCGATCTCCTGCAGGTGCCTTAGCATGATTTGTGTCCCGTAAGTCGCATCTCCCTCTTCATCTGAGGTAAGCAAGATCGAGAGCGTGCCGTCAAAATCCTCTACCTCCCGGCAGGCTTGCACAAAAGCAGCCACACCACTCTTCATATCCTGTGCGCCTCTGGCATAGATTCTCCCCTCTTTGATCATTGGATCAAAAGGGTTGCTCTCCCAGCTCTCTCCTGCGGGTACCACATCCACATGCCCGGCAAAACAGAGATGTGCCCCCTCACCAAACTTCCTGCTGAGAAAAAGGTTTTTAACGCCTCCTTCATTGAGATAGCGTGCCTGATATTCAGGCAGATAGGCTTCAATGAGCTGCATCAATCCGGCATCATCTGGGGTTACAGATTCTGCAGCCAGTATTTTGAGAAAAAAATCGATCACATGCATGCTAAGAGCTTTCCTTAATAGAGTTTTAACTATAATTATACAGTTATATCAATTATATCAAAGCAAGGCTATTATTGTGCATATAGATCATACTGTTTTAGAAAAATTGGAGAAACTCTCCCATCTCCGTATCGATGAAAGCAAAAAAGAGGAGGTCATCGGTCAACTTTCAGAAATACTGGCCTACATAGAAAACCTCAATGAACTAGACACTGATCATCTGGATGCCTCCTTCTCTACGCTCGAAGGGGGCACACCCATGCGAGAAGACACTCCTCTCAGACAGCCGGAGATATCCAGAGATATCCTCTCACATGCCCCTCGGCACGAAGATGACTTTTTCGTCGTCCCTGCTATCATAGAATAATCACCCAAAAGGATAGAAAATGTCAGGATCCAATATCAAAAAACTTCTCCAGAGTGTGGTCGTACACAATGCCTCTGACCTGCACCTCATCAGCAAAAGCGAACCACTGCTACGACTGGATGGTGCACTCAAGCCTATCAACCTACCCAAGCTCAGCGGTAGTGATATTGAAGATATGTGCTACTCTCTTATCACTGAAAAACAGAAGAAGAATTTTGAAGAACATTCGGAGCTGGACTTCGCACTGGAACTGGAGGGTATTGGACGATTTAGGGCCAACTACTACAAGACGTTGGGCGATATGGCTGCAGCCTTCAGGGTTATTCCTATTGATATACCTTCACTGGATGACCTCCATGCCCCGGCAGTTTACAAAGAGTTGATCAAAAGAGAGAAGGGACTGATCCTTGTTACTGGCCCCACCGGATCGGGTAAATCTACCACACTGGCAGCCATGCTCAACCAAATCAACCTCACAGAAGCCAAGCACATTGTGACCGTGGAAGATCCTGTCGAATTCGTGCACCAAAATAAAAAATGTGTCTTTTCCCACAGAGGCGTAGGGGAAGACACTGAGTCTTTCGCCACGGCACTCAAGTATGCCATGCGTCAAGACCCTGATATCATCCTCATCGGGGAGATGAGAGATAGGGAGACCATCGCCGCAGCGCTGACTGCAGCAGAGACCGGGCACCTGGTCTTCGGTACCCTGCACACCTCCTCGGCTCCAGGTACGATCAACCGTATCATCGATGTTTTTTCTGGAGATGAGCAGCCACAGATCCGTGCGATGATCTCCACTTCGCTGGTAGCTGTCATCGCCCAGGCGCTCCTACCCAAGATCAAAAGTGGCAGGGTTGCAGCCTCAGAGATACTGGTCACCAACCATGCCATCGCCAACCTCATCCGTGAAGACAAAGTGCACCAGATCTACTCTACCATGCAGCTGGGCCAAGAAGGTACAGGCATGCAGACACAGACTCAGGCACTGCTGACCTTTATCCAAAACGGTTCCATCGACAAGCATATCGCCATGCAGTATGCCAACAAACCTGATGAGCTTGCCAAAGCTCTTCAGAGATTCTAGAAAGCAGTAACTATGAATTTTTTTGCAGGCCTCAACAGTATCGACATTACCATCATTATTCTTGTCATCCTTATGGCGATCAAAGGGCTGATGAATGGTTTTCTTAGAGAGATATTTGGTTTTGTGGGATTGATAGGCGGTGTATTTCTCGCCTCCCGAAGTGCCGCATTTGTCGCACGTACTATCGACAAGAATATATTTCATTTGGAAAATTTTGCAGCATTGAAGCTCATAGGATTTCTGGCTGTGCTGGCACTTGTATGGGGCGCTTCCGTCTTTGTCGGCAACCTTATTGTCGGTGTTTCCAAAGAGGGTTCTCACAGTACACTGGACAGATTTTTTGGATTCGTAGTTGCCGGTATCAAATATTTTTTGATTTTCTCTCTGATCGTTTCTGCACTTTTCAGAAGTCCTTTGATCAAAGAAAACATGACCAAGACCATCCAGAAAAGCAGACTCTATCCCACACTTGACCGTGTAGGCTCAGCACTGATTGATCTTTCACCTTTGGTCAAGAAAGAGATAATCAAGCAAAAGAGCACTTCATAAACCAAAATGACAAAAAGTGCCATATACTAAAATATTACTCCACAAGGAACGACTTTGATTTTCGATAACCATTACATACAAGAGCGCATCAAAAAAGCAGACAAACTCAGAGAAGAGGGGCACAACCCCTATCCCGCCAACATCATCAAAGGCATGCCATCTACCAAATTTCTGGAGAAATTTGCCTCTATTGCTCTGCAGGAGACTGAGGAGAAAAAAGACGACAGCGTGACCGTGACACTCACGGGTCGTATCAAATTTATCCGTATTATGGGCAAGGCAGCCTTTGCCAAGATAGAGGACAGTGATGGGCTCGTACAAATCTATTACAACCGTGACGAACTGGCAGAAGGATACTACAACACTGTGGTCAAAAAGCTCTTTGAAGTAGGCGATATTATCGAGGCGACAGGCTACCCCTTTGTGACACAAACAGGAGAGCTGACGCTGCACTGCAAGGAGATGCAGATTGTCTCCAAATCGATCTCTCCACTCCCTGAGAAGTTTCACGGACTCACTGACCAAGAAATCCGCTATCGTCAGCGCTATCTCGATATGATCATGAATCCAGAGGTCAAAAAGAACTTTGAACAGCGTAGCCGTATCGTTTCACTAATTAGAAGATTCTTTGAAGATGCAGGCTTTTTGGAGGTAGAAACCCCCATGATGCACCCTATCCCTGGCGGTGCCAATGCCAAGCCCTTCACCACTCACCATAATGCACTGGGTGTAGATCGCTATCTTCGCATCGCCCCGGAACTCTACCTCAAACGACTCGTAGTGGGTGGGATGGAAGCGGTCTTTGAGATCAACCGAAACTTCCGTAATGAAGGAATGGATCAGACCCACAATCCAGAGTTCACCTCCATCGAGTTCTACTGGGCATACCACAACTACCAAGATCTCATGAAGCTCACCGAAGATCTCTATGATTATCTCTTCGACACTCTAGGGATGAGCAGGGCACTTACCTATGGAGAGATGCAGATTGACTGCAGTACACCTTTTGCCAAGGTGTCCTTCATCGAAGGACTGACTACGATTGGTGGCGTACCTAAAGAGGTCGCCACCGATAGAGAAAAGGCAATCACCTACCTCGAGCAGCATGGTATAGAAGTTGATAAAAATCTCACACTTGGCTACCTCCAGGCAGAGCTTTTTGATGCCTTTGTCGAAGAGAAGCTAATCAATCCCACCTTTATCACCGACTACCCTATCGATATCTCTCCTCTGTCACGCAGAAGCGATGAGAACCCGGAGATCGCAGAACGATTCGAACTCTTCATGGCAGGCAAAGAGATCGCCAATGGCTTCAACGAGCTTAATGACCCTCTTGATCAATTGGAGCGTTTCAAAGCACAAGTCGATGCCAAGGAGGCAACCGGAGACGATGAAGCCATGCACATGGATACAGACTTTGTCAAGGCACTCAGCTATGGTATGGCTCCCACTGCAGGAGAGGGGATCGGTATCGACAGACTGGTCATGATGCTGACCAACCAGCACTCCATCCGCGATGTACTCCTCTTCCCCGCCATGAAACCCGAAGCACCACAACCCATCATCGAAAAACATACCGGTCCTGCATGCAAGAAGTGCGGCAATACCAACGAAGCAGAGCTCAAGCCTGCCAAAAAAGGCAAAGGTTTCTTCTGTACCGATGTGGCAGCATGCAAGAAGAGGGCGGCAGGAGAGTAGAGCTCTTATGTCATCCGTATCCACCTATAGTCAGGACAGATAATGCATTCAAAACAGTTCCAGAGATCCAAGGTTTTTACCATCTCTTTTGCACACTTTGCACATGATGTCTATACTTCTTTTCTGGCGCCGCTTCTTCCGCTTCTAATAGAAAAACTTGGTATCAGCCTCTCAACTGGTGCTCTGCTCAATATTACCACCCGCATCCCCTCTCTTTTTAATCCATTTTTTGGATTGATCGCAGAAAAAACAGGTGTCAAATACTTTGTAATACTTACCCCTGCTATGACGGCTATTTGTATGAGTCTCATTGGACTGGCACCGTCGCTGGGCTTTCTCTTTATTCTGCTCTTTGTGACGGGCATCAGCACCGCACTCTTTCATGTACCTTCACCGACCATGATCAAAGAGTCCGCTGGAGACAGGACAGGTACAGGCATGAGTTATTTTATGGTAGGCGGTGAACTGGCACGCACTGTAGGGCCCCTGCTCGTGACTGCAGGCGTATCGTGGTGGGGGTTGGAGGGTATCTATAGGCTCATGCCTCTGGGGCTACTGGCTTCTTTGGTACTCTACATCAAACTCAAAGATTTTGATACAGACAGACCCATTCAAAAGCCCAAAGAGAAAGGAGATGGCAAAAAGCTGCTCTATCACTACCGCTATTTCTTTTTGACCATGGGAGGATTTCTCTTCTTTCAAGCAGGCATGAAAAGTGCCTTGACCCTTTTTCTTCCTGTATACCTTACCCAGCAGGGAGCATCCCTCTGGTATGCTGGTATCTCACTGTCGCTACTACAGTTTTTCGGTATTCTCGGTACGTCACTTTCAGGAAATATATCTGACCGTATCGGCAGAAGAGCCATGCTACTCATAGGGAGTATCGGTGCCGCTATCAGCATGGGATTTTTCGCACTAAGCAGCAACATCTTTTTGCTGATCCCCTTGGGGCTTTTTCTCTTCACCAGTGGCCCTGTACTCATGGCGACCGTACAAGACACAGACTCCAATATGCCGACCTTTATGAACAGTATCTATATGACGATCAACTTTGCCCTCAGCTCTCTGGTCGTTTTTGCCGTAGGACTCATGGGAGACACTCTGGGTCTGGATCAAACCTATCTGATATGCAGTATCTTTGCTATAGGATGCATACCCATGGCATACCTACTGACATCCAAGCCAAAAACTGCATGACAGACTAGTGCAGTTTCACCCCTATACCAGGGTTTTCTGCTGTACCGATATAATCACTCGGCATCTCTGAATGGATCACCAGATAGGAGTAGACACCACCCACAATCAATATCCC
>JALWVW010000345.1 GCA_027079365.1 Campylobacteraceae bacterium
GAATTGTCCACCGCTTGGCTCTATAGAGTATGGCAAGTGCCAACACAACAAGTAACCATGCGAACCAGACCTCATCCCCCAATTGCCCCAGGACAATATGTGTACTGTTGTAAAAAAAGAGCAATCCGAGAATCAAAGCAAAGTTTGAAGGGTTAAATATATGTCTATTATCAATCCGCAACAGATGTTTTTGCAGCAATGCTCCAATAATCACAAAATAGTAAATCCAGATATTGGAACTTATCATCATCAGCACTACTCCCAACGCTGTACTCATAGCAGAATAGGGTAAAAAATAGTGCTTTCTCTGAACAACCGAGAGAAATAAGTATTCCCAGACGAGTACAACAATAATGATACTTGCAATCCAATAAAATGACAAATATATAGAGGATACAGAAAATCCTAGCAGCAGAAGTAATGCAAGATTTATAAGTTGCTGTAGCTGAAGAGGGAGGGAAAACATTCAAACACCTTGCAATGCTGCCTTGATGCTAAAAAGTACTGTACAGTGACAAGACACTGTACAGACTGGAGAGATTATGCGG
Source organism: Campylobacteraceae bacterium (assembly GCA_027079365.1). Lineage (GTDB taxonomy): Bacteria > Campylobacterota > Campylobacteria > Campylobacterales > Sulfurovaceae > JAAXPZ01. The sequence continues at coordinate 549 of JALWVW010000345.1, forward strand.
GAACGACTGAAACCTTTTTCTGGCTGGCTGTTCTGTTCTCAAATCTTACGACACCTTCGATCAATGCGAAGATCGTATGGTCTTTACCCATGCCTACGCCATTGCCTGGATGTACTTTTGTACCTCTTTGTCTGATAATAATATTTCCGGGGATCACTGCTTCTCCGCCATACTTCTTAACGCCCAGTCTTCGTCCAGCCGAGTCACGGTTGTTTTGGGTTGATCCTTGACCTTTTTTGTGTGCCATTGCTTCTCCTTACGCTTTATTTGCTTAGCTTACGCTATCTTGGTGATTCTTACTCTGGTGAAATCTCTTCTGAAACCTCTTTTGAGTTTGGAATCTTTTCTTCGTCTTTTCTTATAAATGATCACCTTCTTGTCTCGACCTTCATTGATCACCTCACCTTTGACGACTGCACCCTCTACAAACGGAGTACCGACAGTCAGTTCACCGTTGTCAACTGCGAGAACCTCTTTGAACTCTACTGCAGCTTTTGGCTCTAGTCCCATATTGTCGAAACAGATGATATCGCCCTCTTGGACTTTAAACTGTTGACCACTTGCTTTTATGATTGCGTACATTGCAAACCCTTTATTTGGTATAATCTCTCTAAAAAGTTTGGGATTATATCCAAAGTTCTATTAAGATTTTTTGAAATAGAAAAAAATAGTCCCGAATAGCTCTCCAGAGAAGCTATCATACTCTCTAATAATTATACTGGAAGATCTTTGCAATACATTCAATCTCCACTTTTGCGCCTCTTGGCAGTGCTTTGACCGCCACGGTACTTCTGGCTGGCTTATGCTCTCCAAAATATTCTGCATAGACAGTATTGACTGCCAGGAAATCATCCATATCTACCAAAAATATCGTCGTCTTGATCACATCCGTATGTGTGGCTCCTGCTGCGGCCAATATCTCTCCAAGGTTTTTGAGTACCTGGTGTGCCTGCTCATGGATATCTTCACTCACCATCTCTCCCTCAATATTGAGTGCTATCTGCCCTGCAGTGTAGAGCATATCTCCTACCTGCATCGCCTGTGAATAGGGGCCTATCGCTGCTGGTGCGCCTGCGGTTGAAACTGCTTTCATCTTTTCACTCCTTAATTGTTTTCGTAAAATATATAACTGGTTGAATAGTCAGAGAACTCAAAATAGCTCTTGTTCTCACCTGCATCCCGTTTCATATTAAAGTTCTTATCGTCATAGCCGTAGCCGTATCTATAAGGCCTTGCTTTTGCATCATTGGTACCATAGGCGGTAGAGAGTTTGTCTATTTTTATAAAACGCTTGACAAGTTTATTCCCCGCATAGATATCCAATACACCATTGGTACCTGTCCAATTCTGTATTGATCGGCTCAGGCTGTTCTGCGTCTCCTGGGTACATCCTGCAAGCAGCACCACAACAGCTGGCAAAAGTAACATATTTATTTTCATCCTGTTCCCTTCCGTGCTTTAGGGTATCTCTAATAGTAGGTAATACCCTTTATGCTATTTTACCATAAAACTATTCAGAGGAAACTCTAGTAAGTGCATATTTGGTCAGTATGGGGCCGATAAGCTCATGCACCATAGTAGTAGCAATGATCACATTGAGCATAATAGGTGCCATAATGCCAAAGCCAGGTTCATGCTGAAGAGAAAGTGCCAAACCTATAGCAATCCCTGCCTGAGGAAAGAGAGCCAAGCCAATATATTTTTGTATATCAATAGAGGCACCAGATACTTTTGCTCCCACCCATACTCCGGTGACCTTCCCCACAAACCGGAACAAAATATAGATGAGCACAACCAGTGGCATGCTTGCAACAAAAGTAATATCCAGATGCATGGCAGAAAGGGTAAAAAAGAGCATAAAAATAATCTCCTTGAGATGAAAATCAAACTCACGGCGTACCACAAAAAAATCCCGAGGAGAGATATTGGAGAGCACAACTCCCATTACTAGCGATGAGAGAAGCGGCTCAAGATGCCAGTAACTGCTCAGGCTGTATACTATAAAGATCATTCCTAATGTAGAAGTAGTTTTGATACTGCGGTGATTTTTGAATATGCGATCGATGACTTCAGAGAGCACTGCACCTGCAGCACCTACCAGTACAGTGAAAAATAGTGTAGGAATAATACCTAAATAAACAAGAAAACTATTTTCCGTAATGTCCAGATGTGCACCAGCAATAATCAGCACGAAACTGAAAAGTACCAAAGTAATCGCATTATCTACGGCTACCACACTTAAAAGAAAAGAGCTGAAACGGTTTTTAACACGCAATTCATGGATCACAGCCAAAATCGTAGCCGGTGCAGTCGCCGAAGCCAAAGCACCAAAGAGCAGAGAAACAGAGAGGCGATAACGCTGAGAAAGACCAAGGTCGAAGTAGGAAAACATTGTATAGAGTGCCGCACCTATCAATACAAAGGTGAAGATAGCCTCAAATACAGAAATAATGGCTATCTGTTTCCACACATCTCTAAGTACATTATACTTGAGATTGGCACCGATCAAAACTGAAATCAACGAAAGCGACAGATCGGTAATCACCTGGCTCTCATCTACAAAAGAATGGGGAACAATATTGAGCATACCCGGACCGATAACAAAGCCCAGTATGAGATACCCCACCACATTGAGCATCTGGAATTTATAGCTCACCCACTTCATAAAGGCGCCCAAAACAAAGATAAGCCCTACAAAAAAGAGTGTTTGCATCCAGTTTTCCTTCTATGCTTTCTATATCAACGAGGGGTATTCTACCAAAAAACTGTTACCTCTGCCTTGCAGGCATGCCAAATTTCTGAGTTATCAACTCTCCTGCATCATCAAAATGCAGATA
>JALWVW010000346.1 GCA_027079365.1 Campylobacteraceae bacterium
ATGGATGTGACCCATGCCACCCAGAGGCCTTCAGCACTGGGCGGTACCAGTGGAGGAGACAGAAAGTATGCACCTTTTATGGCCAAACTCGCCAATGCAGTAGGGGTAGATGGTTTCTTCTTTGAGGTGCATGAAAACCCGGAAGAGGCACTGAGTGATGGCCCCAATATGGTCTATCTCAAGGATTTTAGAGATATACTAGCCGCTATCAGATAACATGATATTTATGTTTTAAAGCTTCTGGAAAATTGACGATTTTACTCGCTAGCTCTGGCAGTCGCAAATGCAAGCGCCCATTTCATGGGTTGAGTGCTCCTTTGTCGCCATCGAGTAAAATCTCTACTTGTCATTATTCGGAGCATTTAATTACTATATGATTTAAAAAGAAAGAGAGAAAATATGGAACAAGCCTATAAACTACTAGCACAAAGTAAAGAGATATCCAACAAAAAAGCCAAAGAGCTGATAGACAGAGGGCTGGTCTTTGTCGGAGACAGACAGCTCAAGATAGCCAGAGCTTCCGTGCCGGATAGTACCATATTTCGCATAGAGATGCCAGAGGATATCACGATACTCTATCAGGATGAGGAGATGGTGGCCGTCAATAAGCCTGCCGGCATAGATAGCTACGAGGTGCAGGATGCGATCGAGGGAGCTGAGTTGCTGCATAGACTGGATCGTGATACCAGTGGCGTGTTGCTGTTGGGTAAGAGTGAGCGCTATATCAAAGAGGCGATCAAAGCATTCAAGCAAAGAAAAGTACTCAAGGAGTATGTGGCCTGGGTAGAGGGTGTGGTCTATGAAGAGATGGAGATTACTGCCCCCATCCATACGATCAAAAAAGGCAAGGCCTTTTCCAAGATTGACGAGCGACTGGGCAAGCCTGCCCATACTGTCGTCACACCCGATGAAGTACAAGGCAAGAAAAGCAAAGTCAAGATCGTCATCCACACAGGGCGTACCCACCAGATCAGAGTGCACCTAGCATCCGTGGGACATCCTGTAGTCGGAGACAGTCAGTATGGGTCTCGTACCAGAGCCAAGAGAGCATTGCTGCATGCCAGAAAGATAGAGCTTTTGGGTAAAACTTTTAGTGCCCCTCTGCCTGCTGATATCAAGCGATACAAATAGGTCTTAGCCCTTGAGGAGGCTCGCTAGAGCTTCCTTAAATAGATTTTGGATAAAATGCACAAAATAAAAAACTATATTTTTGGTTAAAAAGTAGGAAAAAGTATGTTTAGTACCATTACAGACAGTTTCAAAAATGCCATTGGAAAGATTCGTTTCCATGATGATGAAAAAGCACTCAAAAAAGCAACGACAGAGCTAAGAAAATCACTGCTCAAATCCGATGTTCACCACAAGGTGGTCAAGGATTTGATCCAGACAGTGGAGCTAGAGACCAAGAAGCATGGCATCGGCAAAGACAGCTTCCTCGCAGCATTGCAAAATGAATTGGTGCGTATCCTGACGGCTGAGGGCAACCAAGGCTTCGTTTTTGCTTCCAAGCCTCCTACGGTAGTGCTCATGACGGGACTGCAAGGTTCAGGTAAGACGACTACGACAGGCAAGCTAGCCTATATGCTCAAAGAGCAGAAGAAAAAGAAAGTACTGATCGCAGCAGGTGACCTTCAGAGGCTGGCGGCGGTGGAGCAGCTTCGTCAAATCTGTGCAGATATCGAGGTCGACCTTGTAGCAGATGAAGATGCCAAACCTGAAGAGATTGTTACCAGAGCGATTCAGAAAGCCACGGATGAGCTCTATGATGTGGTACTGATAGACACAGCAGGGCGTTTGGCGATCGATGAGGAGCTGATGGATGAGCTGGCGCGTGTCAAAAATGTCGCGAAGCCTGATGAGATCTTCTATGTAGCGGATGCAATGACCGGTATGGATGCAGTCAGAACAGCGACAACCTTCAAAGAGAAGATTGGTATCACAGGTGTAGTATTGAGTAAGTTTGACGGAGACTCCAAGGGGGGCGTAGCCCTGGGTATCGCCCACCAGGTGGGTGTGCCATTGCGTTTCATTGGTAGCGGAGAGAAGATGCCTGATCTGGAGGTCTTTATCCCAGAGCGTATCACCAACCGCCTCATGGGAGCAGGAGATATCGAAGGACTGGCAGAGCGTACGGCATCGGTGATTGATGAAAAGACAGCCAAACGCATGACCAGCAAGATCAAAAAAGGGCAGTTCAATTTCAATGATTTCCTTGAGCAGATGGAGCAGATGAAAAAAATGGGCTCCATGAAGTCGATCATGGGCATGATCCCAGGTATGGGCAATATGGCGAAGCAGATCGGAGAGATGGATCTAGAGAACTCCAGCGAGATGAAAGCGATCAAGTCGATGGTCTCCTCTATGACACCCAAAGAGCGGGAAAACCCAGACCTGCTCAATAATACCCGAAAGCGCCGTATCGCAGCAGGAGCAGGACTGGATCAAATGCAGGTCAACCGTGTCCTCAAGCAGTTTAAAAATGCTGCCAAAATGGCGAAGAAGATGTCCACAAAAGGCGGCATGAAAGAGATGCAGAAGATGATGGGTCAAATGGGTGGACAAGGCGGTGGGTTTCCGGGGATGCGATAGTGCTGTCTCATCACTATCTGGATGATGCCACAATTTTGCCACAACTTTGTGCTACAATATAATTATGAGAATTTATTCTCAAATTCACAGAAGGAAAAGGCAATGAAAAGATCAATAGCGGCTGTCTCGCTAAGCGTATTGGCTGTGGTGGCAATAGTGGGATGTGGTGGTGGAGGAGGAGGCTCTTCCTCTTTGGTTAAGCTTACACCGGAAAAAATAGATGCGCTGGGGAAAAGCGTGCATACGATACTTCCTGAATGCGGATACAATAGCCCCAATGCTTCCTTTGTGGCGGATGATGGGGGATCAGGTACTCCCTATAAGGTGTTAAACAAAAATCTAAAGGAAATAGACACACTCCATCGTTTGGATCGTCCAGTATCTGGAACAATTGGGGGATCATTTAATTGTGGTTGGACTGATCAGGAGAGAGGAAAGATAAATTATTCTGGAACCCATGACAATGGAGATGATACCCTGGTGTACAATTTTGATCACTATTGTACCACCAATGCAAACGGAGAGAAAACAATCCTCACTGGGAAAATGGATGTCTTTAGGGATGGAACACCACCTACAGGTGGGGTTGGTCGGGTTATAAACTCTAGAACATACAGTACACAGGGGGGTGGATTGCAAACCACCGTAGAGACGGACCATGTCAAGAAAACAACGACAACCAAAATCAATCAGTTGGTTTATACGGATGGGACGAAAGCAGTCACTGCGGATAAAATGGAATTTGTAGAGGGAGGAAAGAGCTATACTGTGACCCACTTGGATGCAGTAAAAGAGAAGGGAAGCTATAGGGTAAAAAAAGCGACTTACACTGATCCTGATGCGGGAACAGTCAATATCAGTATGGATAAACTCTCAGAAAAATCCACAATTACAGTCACAGGAACGGATGGTACAAAGGCAGTATTTAAAGGTACTGGTGATGGTAGCTTTACTTATACAGACGGAAGCGATATCTATAAGCTTTCATGCAATACGGTGAAATGAAAGCACTGATCAAGGATTACAAAAAGGATGTTTAATATAGGGGTGCAGTATGCTTTGCGTAATATTTTTCGCACACCACTGCGATCCTTTTTTACCTTTTTGAGTGTTGCCATGATCATGAGCCTCTATGTGATTGTCACCGGGGTGGGAGACTCCTTCACCCGGCAGATCACAACGCTGCTGGGACAGCACAATATAGATGTGATCGTCCAATCCAAATATGCAGTCTCTCCGCTCTCTTCCCGTATCCCTAAAGCCATGCTGGGAGATATCATACACAGAGATCTCGTGCAGGACTACGGAGTCCTGACGATCGGAAAACTGACGATCAATGATCATGCCGAAGGCTTTGTTATAGGTGTGGATGCTATAGACAAATTTTCACAGGAGTTGGGTCTGTCTATCGTAGAAGGAAGAGCCTCCAGTGGGCAGGATCATGAGATCATGATGGCCCGTCAGTTGGCAAGCGTCCTGAAGATACATTCCGGGGATGTACTCACGCTCTCTGGGAGCGGAAGCTATCGGGTGGTGGGACTGTATGAGACCTGGATCGGATTTTTCAACAGCAGTTTGATCTGTACGATGTCTGATGCGCAGGCCTTGCTGCACCGGGAAGCTTATGTCAGTATGCTGGTGCTGGCACTGAAAAAACCCTATGCATCTCCCTCTTTCATCGAGTCAGTCAACCAAAAGTATCCTGAGCTGAAAGCGATCAGAAGCAGTGATTTTTCCAACAAGAGCGGATCTCTCAAGGCACTGTTTACCATCTTGCATATCATCTCTCTCGTGACGCTGGCCATTGCCTCGGCGATCGTGCTCAACACCTTTGTTATGGCAATCAATGAGCGAAGTAAAGAGATCGCAATTCTTCTCGCGATAGGATGGTCCAAGACAATGGTCACCATGGTACTGATGTTCGAATCTGTGATTCTCTCTCTTTTTGGTGGGCTTGCGGGCTTTTTTGTTTCATTTCCTGTGCTTTCTCTTCTGAAAGCACACTATCAAAATATCTCTGTCTATATGCCCACATCATTGGGGGCGGGGCAGCTGACAGAAGTTGTGGTATTGTGCATTACTATTGGTATAGTGAGTATCGTGTTTCCTGCTATCTATGGGGTGAGAAAAAATATTGCAAGAGGACTTCATGGAAAATAATGAAGCCCTGGTGGTGCTACAGGGAGTAAGCAAGAGTTATGACAAGGGATTGATTCCGGCTATTTCCAACATTTCGTTGACGCTCAAAAGAGGCAAAATATATGTCTTGACCGGGGCATCCGGATCTGGCAAAAGCACGCTCCTGAATATGATAGGCACGCTTGATACCCCGTCAAGCGGTACGATCCTTTATGAAGGAAAAACGATAAATATGCTTCAGCCCATCAGTCACTTCAGAAGAGATTTTATCGGTTTTGTGTTTCAGTTTCATCATCTCATACCGACCCTGACACTGAGAGAAAATATCGAGATGGCAATGCTCTCGAATCCCCGCTTTTCTGCCAAAGAGAAACAAGACAGGATACGCTCCCTACTCGTCTATATGGGATTGGAGCAAAAGATAGATGCGCGTGCCAGTGCGATATCAGGAGGCGAGAGGCAGCGGGGTGCTATAGCAAGAGCGCTGGCCAACAACCCCGTATTGATATTGGCAGATGAGCCTACCGGGAATATTGATTCCGATACGAGTACATTGGTATTGTCCAAACTGGTAGAGTATGTGCGTCAGGGAGGCACTATTCTGATCGCTACGCACGACAGGGATGTTGCGCGTATTGCAGATGTGATGATAGTGATGAAAGATGGACATATCGTCTCTATCGAAGACCTCCACCATCAGTCATGAATCTAAAATTTTTCCTGATCTGTATCTATAGCTTTGTCATGCTGCTGATTGGTGTATTTCTCATGTTTTTTCTGAAAAAATATATTTTTCTCCTCAGGAAACTATGGGCATTCACGATTATTAAATTGTTGCCTATCGAGATAGAGGAGAGAGGCATATTGGATGTAGATGCTGATATTATGGTTTTAAATCACAATTCAGTCCTGGATGCGATCTTGCTGGAGTATCTGCACCCCAAAGAGATCTCCTGGGTCACCAAAGACATGCTGTCAAAATTGCCTGTTTTTGGATATGTGCTGAAGCTCCCCAAACTGATACTGATAGATCCGACCAAGAGAAGCGCCACCAAGACACTTTTGGGTGAAGTGGATAAGGCACATAGTGAGCAGAGACCTGTGGGCATATTTCCGGAAGGAAGACATGGTAAAACAGGTGCAATCGGCCATTTTCAGAAAGGCATAAAAGTGGTAGCCGAGCACTTGCATCTGACTGTGCAGCCCATAGTATTGAGCAATACAAAAAATATATTCAATGTGGATACTTTTACGGCTTCTTCAGGGAAAATAAGAATTACCTATCTTGAGACGATGGATACATCCAGGGATAATTGGTTTGCGGATATGGAAACTAACATAAGAGAAGTGTATGCCTCAGGAAGTCCTGCTATGGCAGAAGAAGCAGACAATGACAATAGATAGCAGAGAAAGATTGTGACACGCCACAGCATACCCAAAAGTGAGTATCTACTCTATGTTTTGCATGAGAAACTAAAATTTTCGGCTCAAGCCATTTTTTTGTTTTTCCTGGCGCTGTTTCTGGTGATGGTTCCATGGGCAGTATACACCGGTGTATGGCAAGATATTGATTACCCCCTCTCTTCCAGTTATGCTGTCTGGCTGGGCGATATTTTTCTGAGTCTGTCCAATTTTTTCATCGTGCGTTATTATGAGTCGATCCCAAACTCATTCCCCAGAGATACAGGAAACACGCACTATATACTGATACTTTTTGTCTCTTTTCTCTTTTCGCTCATGATACATGGAATATTTTTAATGGATACATTGCATGGCTGGACAGAGGTGAGTGCAGCAGGAGGATGGTCACTGCTGGGTTATTATCATATTGCTGTTTTTGCCCTGGAGTCTTCGATAGTGGCGCATTTCTTTTTGTACATGGGGCGCAGCACTATCTGGGGATACACAGAGAGGGCCTATGAGAATTATACGATAGCTGCTTTGCTGGTCAATGGATTTTATGTACTCTTTTTTCTTACGCTGTATATCAATATCTGGGTATTTACCGTAGCAGAATTCTCCATAAAACACGAGGTTGCGTATCTGGAAGGCGTGATGACAACACTTGTGCGGTTTCCCATATATCTCATTGTGCTGCCACTGGTACTCTATGCCCAAAGCAGGATAGTGTGCCATGGGAAAAACTTCCGGATAAAAGTGCTACGGCACTTTGATGTGAAAGCATGGAGGAAAATGGGCTTTTTGCTGTTTTTGCTTTTCTTTTTGATCGTTGCAGAGAATATGGTGCTGCTACATGGAGGCAAGTTGTGAGGCATGCAGTATGGTGCCTTATACTGGTTTTTCTCATAGGCTCTCCTACGGGGGCAGGAGAAGTCGACCCTTTTTCTGCCAATGATAAGCAGATCAAGGATTCAAAAAGTCTTGTGAATACCTATCTCAATAGAGAGATAATCCGGATCCTTAAAACCTATAGAAAGAGACACAAAAAGCATTCGTCATGCGAAGATGTATCTCTGCATATCATGCGGAATCTGGGTACCAGAAAGTATGGGTTTATCCGCATGGATGCGCTGAACAGTGCACTGGAATTATGGGTAGTGTCCAACAGGGAGATTGACAGAATCCCAGGATACGGCTATGAGGAGGATGCCTATGATTGTCAGAGCATCTATGCACCCAAATTAAAGTTTTTTGGCATTTGGCCAAAAGCAGTCGATCCTACAATCAATATCAATGGTGTTTACTTTGGCACGGATAAACTGAGTCACTTTCTTGGATCTGGATATGAGTATTTCAGTAGGTATCTAGATAAGAAAAGTAAGGGCATGGATGACTATGGGGCACAACTCTATGCGATACGATGGGGAGTGATGATGGAGAAGACGATATTGGGTTTGTGGCCGGTAGGGGTTTTTTCTTTTGCAGATCTGGAGGCCAACTATCAAGGATTTTTAATGGCAAAAGACCTTTGTGATCAAGGAGCTTTGCAGTATAAAAATGGAGCATGGGAGCTTGTTCGGAAAATACAGTTCCAACATTATGTAAATCCTGACTGGGATGAGGCATACAATCCCAATAGCTATAGCGAAAGCAGACAAAAAGAGATAAGGAAAAATATTGTTCAATTTCATAAATGTGAATCATTGAATTGGAGTAACTATTATAAACGACAAGTCCTGTATGAAAAGAAAATAATCGCAGAGAGTAGCAGTCGCAATATTGAGGGGAGAAGTCTCTCCTCCTCCCTCATGAAGATGCTTAGTACAAAAAAGATAGCACAGAGAACAAGAATCTATCATGAGATCCTGAAGGCAGGATATCAGGGGTGGTCCTATCAAAAAATCCATATATTGTTTAGAGCGATCGACTCCATAAGTGAATCATATCTGCTGGAAAACTTTTGTAGAAAAAATAGATGACTTTCGGGTATCTGTGGTTAGGGAAGGGTTTGGTCGGTATCGTGCAGGTTGACAGGGTAACCGCGAAAGACAGCGTAGTAGAAATTGAAGACCTTGGTAGATTTTTCTCTCTGGTCGATATAATACTTGTGTCTATCCCCAAGTTCCTCTGTAAAATCAATGTAGTGCACATTGGAGACACTATTTTTTTGGTAGTTTTTTTCTGCGCCCCATCGACCAAGTCTTGGAGATAATTTGAAATCTTTACAAAAAATCTTAGTCGGACCAAAGTGTGGACTGTCACTCTCCAGACACTTCAGTGCAGCATCGCCTTGATTGCTAATAATAAATAAGTGCTTTGTAAAAGTTAGTTTTTGAAGCCATGCAGTATGTCCTTGCTGGGAGGATGAAGATGCATCAATAAGAATATTATTCACAAGATTATGAGGCAAAGCTTCCAGGGAGTGAGTGGATACCCCTTCTAGGACTGCTGAGCCCATGCTGTGACTCAGCAGTGTGACTATTTGCTTTTTCTGTTGATTTCTGTTGATTGTATGGGCAATTGCATATAGTAACTTCAGGAATATTTCTGCAGAATGACGAGCCTGCGCAAAAGGTAAGCATCTGATACCGCACCAAGAAGGCCATGTAAAAATGAGTGCGTTTACATTGTATTGCTTTTCAAGTTTCAAGAGCAGTTGTTTATTTATAGACTTCCAGGGGTGCATACCGCGTCCAGTAATTAAAATAACCAATGGCTTGCTCGTGTTCTTGGCGACTTTTGAAAGGATGGACTCGAAGCACTCTTGCGTGTATAGTTTGTCTTCTGATGTTAATAGTGCAGGAGTAAGGGTATTGGGCGGGAACAGCGGTACTGCCAAACCATTACATTTTACCTGATGGGTATCCCTACCCTTTTGGTGGTGGGTGTTGTGGTAGAGATATAGAAGAGATACCATGATAAGAGAAACGAGCAGTAATGTTCGATTTATTACTTTAGGCATGGAAAAATTTCCTTTACTGAAAAGACTCCAACTGGTGCATAGAGCGAGTTTTTATACGACCTTGGGCAGGACAGAGCGGTACACATTTTCTATATGCTTTAATCATGCCATATTTTTAATAGATCCCAGATGATAACTATGGACATTTTAGGCCTGCGAAAGATACATTAAATCGCACGATATATTCTTCCTCTTTAAGTTTTTTGGCTATAATTAATAAAGTATAGAAGTTGTCTTGATGCGTGTTTCTGTGGTGCGTGAAGTAGCGTAATGGCACAATACTAGCATCTCTGTATCGGGGGGATATTCACAAGAAATAGAAGGATAGAAACATGAGCATTTACAATGAACAAATTGTAGAAAATGTCATCAAAACAATCAAGGAATGTCTTAGTGATGATGAGCTGAAGATCATATTGTCTTCTAGACTGGTAGAGGATTTGAATGTGGATTCTGTAGATGCTATTTGTTTTATTATGGAGCTTGAAACAATCTATGATATCGCAATAGAAGATGAAAAAATAGAGACCTTTACTGATGTGGAGTCAATTGTAAAGCTATTGCAGGAAGAGATAAATGCAGGAAAATGACACGAACCGTGTAGTTATAACTGGAGCAGGAGCGTTGAGCGCATACGGTATCGGAGCGGAAAAACTATGGCATAATCTTCTTCTCGGGAATACGAAGGTAGCCAATATTCCAGAATCATGGAGACTCTCGTCTCAGTCAAAAGGTCTCTATTCTCCATTGCCTCTTTTTGATTATCGGGAACTTGGTTTTTCAAGAATGGAAGTGACGCAGTATGAGCCGGTGAATCTTCATATATTGATAGCACTGGAAGAGGCTTTAAAAAGTGCCGGTATTCATTATGTTCTGGCCAATGATAGGCTGAACAGTTATTTGTTAGAGGATGTAGATCTTCAGAGGTTTGGTATTTTTGGGGGTACTGGCATTGGTGGCATTGATACACTGATAGCAAGTATGTTGAAGATGAAAGCAGTACAAAGTGGTGAAAAAGGAAGATTGGATACTTTTTCGATTGCAAAGTCAATGCCGAATAATGTCTCTGCAGCTATGGGGATCAAGCTGAACATACATAAAAATATTCATAGTTATGCCTACGCCTGTGCGACAGGAACGATCACAATTGGAAAAGCATATGAGCAAATAAAAAATGGTACGCTTGATATGGCTGTGGCAGGAAGCAGTGAATATTTTGATAAAGAGGGCGCGGCATTTAACTCATTTTCGGTAGCAAAAGCACTGGTTTTGGAGGGAAATCCTCTTGAAGCAAACTGTCCTTTTGACAAGAATCGCAAAGGTTTCTTATTTAGTGAAGGAGGTAGCGGTGTGGTGGTGCTTGAATCCTTGGCACACGCAAAGAGAAGAAACGCTCCCGTTCTGGCAGAGATCGTTGGATTTTCTGAGAGCTTCGACGGTTTCAATATGGTCTCAGGTGACCCTTCCGGTTTCTATATTGAGGGGATGTTGAGGCAAATGCTGAAAGATGCAAAGATAGATCCTTCAGAGGTAGACTATATCAATGCACATGGAACGGGAACGGTAAAAAATGATGAGGTTGAGTCGTTGGTATTTGAAAAGATTTTTGGGAACAGTGCAGCAATAAATTCAACAAAATCCTTTCTTGGTCATACAATAGCAGCTAGCGGAAGCATAGAGACTATCGTTACAGCATTGAGTATCAGAGATCAGCGAATACATGGAAACAATGCGCTAAAAGCGCCACTTCGCCCACTTAATTTTTCTACTGAGTCCACAGACACGGATATAGAGTATGCTCTTTCAACTTCTTCGGCATTTGGTGGACATAATGCAGCCTTGTTGTTTCGGAAATATATGCACTAGCTGTTCTCAAAAGATTGGCCAGAGAACTTTGTTTGGGGAGTTTTAATAAGTTTTATGCTAAAATCGCGTTCCAAAAGTATTGATGAGTGCTTATGTGTTTAGCCGGCATTCTCATTAGTGGTAGTTGTCAGTACTTATGCATGGTTCTCAGCGGAGCTTTTACGCTGGATAAAATTTAA